>CAURVH010000004.1:0-142363 GCA_963528645.1 uncultured bacterium | reverse complement strand
TTTCAGAGTTGATAATCAAAGTCATGTGACCGAACTCTGGAGCTTCCCAACCAAGCGCTTCATAAACCATAAGCTGCTTAGGTGTATTGGCAATGTGGTCGTCTCCACGGATAACGTGAGAGATCTGCATATCGTGGTCATCGATCACAACGGCAAAGTTGTAAGTTGGATAACCGTCTTTCTTTTGGATCACCCAGTCGCCACCGATATTACCACCTTCAAACTCGATGTCGCCCTTGACCATGTCAGTCCACTTGTAGATACCAGCTTCATTGACAGCCAGACGAACCGTTGGAATGATACCTGCTGCTTCGCGTTCTGCGATGTAAGCCGCTTTTTCATCTTCGCTCATGCCAAGGTATTCATTGATGTAGCGTGGTGTTTCGCCAGCTGCTTCTTGGCGTTCGCGTTCAGCTGCCAGCTCTTCTTCTGTGACGTAAGATTTGTAGGCTTTTCCTTCGGCTAGCAATTGGTCGATGTATTTTTGATAGAGTTCCAAACGCTCTGATTGACGGTAGTTTTCATGAGTTTCTGGACTTTCATCCCAGTCAATCCCCAACCAGCGAAGATTTTCAAGCTGTGAGCGCTCTCCATCCTCAACATGGCGTTTACGATCAGTATCTTCGATACGAATAATAAAAGTTCCACCATGATGGCGTGCGTAAAGGTAATTAAACAATGCTGTACGAGCATTTCCGATGTGTAGTAGTCCTGTTGGACTTGGTGCGTAGCGTACGCGGATATCTTTTGACATAGTTTCTCCTATAAAGTCTCTAGGCGTCTGCCTTTTTGCTTTCTATATTATATCACAAGTCTCGCCTGAGTCCAATGTCTACGAATAAAGAGAGTAAAAAAGAGTGGACAAGCCACTCTTTTCTTCTATTATAGACGTGCATTAAGCTCTTTGCTCAATTCTTCAAATCCTGGTTTTCCAAGAAGGGCAAACATGTTACGTTTGTAGGCTTCAACACCTGGTTGGTCAAATGGGTTGATGGCATTCAAGTAACCTGAAAGGGCAATTGCCAATTCGAAGAAGTAGATAGTGTAACCAAGAGTGAAAGCGTCTTGCTCAGGAAGAGTTACGTACATGTTTGGTACATCACCATCTGTGTGGGCAAGAAGAACACCATCAGTCGCTTTTTTGTTTACAAAGTCAACATCTTTTCCTTGAAGGTAACCAAGTCCATCAAGGTCTTCTTCCAAGCTAGGGATAATCACGTTCTTACGAGGTTTGTCAACACGGACAACTGTTTCAAACATGATACGAGTTCCTTCTTGGATAAATTGACCAAGTGAGTGCAAGTCAGTTGAGAAGTTGGCTGAAGTTGGGTAGATACCTTTTTGGTCTTTACCTTCTGACTCACCAGCCAATTGTTTCCACCATTCTGAGAAGTATTGAAGTGATGGCTCGTAGTTTACCAAGATTTCAGTTGCATAGCCTTTGCGGTAAAGGATGTTACGAACGGCTGCATATTGGTAAGCTTCGTTTTCTGAAAGTTTATCTGAAGTGTAATCTTTACGAGCTGCATTCGCACCTTCCATAAGGGCTTTGATGTCCGCACCTGATGCAGCGATTGGCAGCAAACCAACTGCTGTCAATACTGAGAAGCGTCCACCGATGTCATCTGGAACTACAAATGTTTCCCAACCGTTAGCGTCTGCTTCAACCTTAACAGCACCTTTTTGGCGGTCAGTTGTTGCGTAGATACGTTTGTTGGCTTCTTCTTGTCCGTATTTCTTAACCAAGAGTTCTTTGAAGACACGGAAAGCGATCGCTGGTTCTGTTGTTGTACCTGATTTAGAAATCACGTTTACTGAGAAGTCTTTGTCAGCTACGTACTCTACCAAGTCAGCAAGATAAGTAGATGAGATTGAGTTTCCAGCGTAAAGGATTTGTGGAGCTTTGCGCTCTTCTTTTGTTTGCAAGTTAGCAAAGTGGTGGTTCAAGAAGTCGATGGCTGCTTTGGCACCAAGGTAAGATCCACCGATACCGATTACAACCAGGACATCGCTATCTGACTTGATTTGCTCAGCAGCTTTCAAGATGCGGTCGAATTCTTCGCGGTCATAATTTTCAGGAAGGTCCAACCAACCCAAAAAGTCGCTACCAGCACCAGTTCCTTTACGGATCAATTCGTCTGCAGCTGTTACTTGTGCTTGCATGTATTCCACTTCATGTGGAGCAACAAATTTGTCTAAAACTTTTGAATAATCAAATTTAATATGTGACATGATAATCCTCCAAAATTTCTTCTTTTCTATCATAACGCTTACCTTCGATTTTTTCAAGCTTTTTTATTGAATTTACCCAATTTTTATCAGAATTCAAACGTTTGCGTAAATTTGCTGAAATATAAAAAATCTGAAAGAACGAATAAAAACGGCTAGATATTCTAACCGTTACAATTCATTTAATAAATACTCAAATAGTTCTAAATTGCCGTCTTCTTCATTGACCAGAAACTCTGGATGCCACTGCAAACCAATGATACGGTGCTCGTCGATAGACTCAATCGCTTCAATAGTCTGGTCTCGAGGATCCACCGCTGTCACACGGAAATTAGGCGCCAGATCTTTAATACTTTGACGATGGACTGAGTTGACCTGACTTTCTTTGCCAAACAACTTGGCCACCACGCTTCCTTCTACTGTCTCAATAGTATGAGATGTCCCAAAAGGTAAGCCTTGCCAGTGACCTTCAATTTCTTGGTGGAGGGTGCCGCCAAAAGCAACATTGACCAGCTGAACCCCGCGACAGATTGCCATAATTGGTTTATTCTGACGAAGCGCTTCCTTCAAGAGGGCCAGTTCAAACTCATCTCTCACTAGGTTGTAATCATCGCTCTCGATGGTTTTTTTCTCTCCATAAAACTGAGGATGGACGTTTTGCCCACCTGTCAAGATCAGTTTGTCAATCATTTCCACATAATCGCGCACAATGGACTCATCTCCTACAGGAATCACTAAAGGGAGACCTCCGACTTGACGAATGCTCTCTGCAAATTTACAGGATACAGATGAGTGAATGTTTTTCCCTTCTGCATCTACAGGACATAGGTTTGCAGCAACTCCTACAACCGTTCTAGCCATGATGTGTCTCCTTTCGATCTTCTTGCGACAGTTTTATCTTATCACTCCAACCCTTTCCTGTCTAATATGTTTTTTTAAAGACCGTGATAAGTATTTTTTATGGACAAGAAAAAGCTGCCCAAGAGGACAACTTCTTTTTTATTCGAAGACAAATTGATTGTGATACAGTTCCGAGTAGAAACCGCCGAGTTTGAGCAACTCGTGATGATTTCCACGTTCAATGACCTCTCCATCTTTGAGGACAATAATCTGATCGGCATTGAGGATGGTCTTGAGACGATGGGCAATGACAAAACTGGTTCGACCTGCTACTACTGCCTCCATGGCATGCTGGATTTTGCTTTCTGTTACGGTATCAACATTGGAAGTTGCTTCATCTAAGATTAGGACTTGAGGATCTGTCATCAAGGTTCGAGCGATGGAAATCAATTGTTTCTGCCCAGTCGAGAAGATATTTTGCTCATCATCAATAAGGGTATCATACTTATCAGGCAAGCTTTCAATGTAGTCATGAATATGAGTTGCCTTGGCAGCTGCTTCGACCATTTCCTGACTAGCATCTGGCACACCGAAGCGGATATTGTCACGAATCGTTCCACTAAACAAGACCGAATCCTGCAGGACAATCCCGACCTTGCTCCGCAGGCTATCCAAGTCATAGTCACGGATGTCTTTTCCATCAAAGGAAATGCTACCTGCATCCACATCGTAGAAACGATTGATGAGGTTCATGATGGTTGTTTTTCCCGAACCAGTCGGACCGACAACTGCTATCATCTGCCCCTTAGGAGCTGAAATGCTGACATCTTTTAAAATCGGCTTGTCTGGCACATAAGAGAAATCAATATGACTGATTTCAACACCTTCTCGCAATTCCGTAAAGGCTGGTGCATTTTGCGGACGAATCTCTTCTTCTGCATCGAACATTTCTTGGATACGATCGGCTCCCGTAAAGGCCAACTGGAGGCTCCCCCAGCTAGCAGCCACCTGGATAATCGGCTGGTAGTACTGCTGAGAAAATTGGGTAAACATGACAATCAAACCTAGGGCTGTCGTTGTTTCGATACTTGGATCGTTCAGCAGGACCGCAGAACCTGCAAAAATGACGATGGCCGTATTAACTAAGCTCATCCCATTCATAACAGGAAAGAGGATGCCTGAGAACATTCTTCCTTTAAAGGTTGCCTTGCGCACGCGCTCATTTCGCTCCACAAAGCCTGCTACGATATCGTTTTGAATTCCTTGTACGATAACAGCTTTCTGTCCAGAAATACTCTCATCCATGTAGGCGTTGAGTTTCCCAACCTCTTTTTGCTGGAGATTGGTGTACTTGCGGGCCATTTTCACGATGAAGACCAACATGAGAAAGGCTACTGGGGTGCTAGCTACTGTTATCAGGGCTAGTGTCACATTTCTTGAAAACATGACAAAGATCAAACCGATGTAAAGAGCAATATTGCTCATAACCTGAACTAGACTTTCATTGAAGGCTTGAAGGATATTGTCTAAGTCACTCGTGAAGCGAGAGAGGATGTCACCATCCTGGTGGCGGTCAAAGAAAGAAACCGTCAAACGAGAGAGTTTGCCAAAGAGACCCTTACGCATTTCATTTGTTGACTCGGCAATCACACGGGTCATCAAGGCCATGTAAATCAAACTGGACACTACCAAAACCAGCACAACCAGGGCTAGATTCAGCATCAGAGCTGACAAACTTTGCCAGGCTAGTTCGGAAGTCCCGTTTTGATAAGCTAGAACCAGATTAGCGAGCTCCGTCACTGCTTGACCTGAAAAAACAGGAAAGAGGGCTTGGGCAATTGTCGCAATCGCAACCATCAGAATCACAATGACAAAGGAGAGCTTGTAAACTTTAAAATAATTCCAGAAAAAACGAACTGTTTTCATTTTATTCCTCCCTTCCCTTTTGTGTTTCGTAGATTTCGCGGTAGATGGCATTGTTAGCTACCAAGTCTGCATGCCGTCCTTCTCCAATCAAGCGTCCTTGATCCAAGACCAAAATCTTGTCTGCATGGACAACTGAACTGATCTTTTGAGCGATGATAATCGTCGTTGTCCCTTTCAGGTCTTTATTCAAAGCCTCCTGAACGAGTCTCTCTGACTTGGCATCCAAGGCTGAAGTCGAATCGTCAAAAATCAGGATACGGGGATTGCTGACAATCCCTCGGGCAATCGACATCCGTTGTTTTTGTCCACCAGAAAAGTTGGTGCCCCGTTCTTCAACCTGACTCTCAAATTTGTTTTCCATGCGTCCGATAAATTCACTGGCTTGGGCAATTCGTGCTGCACGCTCCATTTCTGACACGCTGGCATTGCCTTTTCCTTGACGAAGATTATCTGCAATGGTTCCACTAAAGAGAATAGCACGTTGCAAGACGATGGAAACTGTTTTACGCAAGGTTCCTTCGCTGACGTCTCGAATGTCCTTACCACCAATCTTGATAGACCCCTCCTGTGGGTCAAAAAGTCGTGGAATTAGCTGGGCAAGGGTGGACTTACCTGCCCCAGTCGCTCCAACCACACCGACCATCTGACCTGGTGAAACTTCAAAACTTACATTCTTAAGCATGGGTTCTTCATCGGTAGGATAAGTGAAGGTCACATTCTCAAAAGCGAGACTGCCTTCCAACTCTTCATCTGGAAGCTCCTTGAAGGTCATAGCAGGGTCAGTATCTAGCACTTCTCGAATTCGCATCATAGAAATCATACCACGACTGACTGTATTCCCCAAAAAACCTATCATGACAATGGTGAAAATAATCTGACTGAGATAGTTAACAAAAGAGGCAAGGGAACCAACGACAGACGAATCTGATTGGGCCATTCCACCCACCAGCCAGATTGAAAGAAAAACTGCTCCATATCCGACTAACATCATAAAGGGCTGCATTACAGAAAAAGCATAACCGATGTAGAGATTTTGACCCAGAAGCTCATCTGAGACCTCAGTAAACTTGTCAAATTGCTCTTTTTCCTGCACAAAGGATTTAACCACACGCACACCACGTAGATTTTCCTTGGCGATGGCATTAATTCGTTCAAGAAGGGTTTGAAACTTGGCAAAGCGCGGCCCCATCATCCCCATCATGATACCTGTAAGCGCAAAAATCAGCACTACCATAAGGACAATTACCCACCAAAGCGAAGGCAGGGTGTGAACCGCTAAGATAAAGGAACCGATAAAAAGCAAAGGAAGACGGAAAAGGATTTGGAAAACCATCATCACCATATTCTGAATTTGGTTGATATCATTGGTCATACGGACTACCAAATTCCCAGCGTTAAACTGCTCAATGTTGGCATAAGAAAAGGTTTGGATCTTACGAAAAGCATCTTCCCGAAGATCCGAAGGTACTCCCTGAGCGATATAGGCTGCAAGAATAACATTGACACCACCTGCAACTAGACCTACGAGGGCTACTCCTATCAACCATGCCCCAATACTATAAATAGCCTCATGTCGGCCAGCCAGTAAAGCCTCTAAAACCTCCTGCAAGTATCGTGGTTGCAAGAGAGAACTGGCAACCATTAGACCTGTCATAACCAAAGAGGCCAAGGCATACCATTTATAAGGTTTTATTTTTTGAATCAGCATACTTCCTCCTAATCAGATAGACAAAAGGGAGTGACGAAATTCGCCAGCTCCTCTCATTCTTTCATGTTGATGCTATTCTAGCAAAAAAGAGGAATCTTGTCAAAGGCGTTTTCTTATTATAAATTGGTGCGCTTTCACTCTCAAGTAATGCATGAAAAGGCTTTTTATGATAAAATGAAAGGAAGAACTCTTACAAGGAGGAAAAGATGAAGAAACAAACCATCGCTGTCTTGGGTCCTGGTTCTTGGGGAACTGCCCTTTCGCAGGTCCTAAACGACAATGGACACGAGGTTCGGATTTGGGGAAATATTCCTGACCAAATCGATGAAATCAATAGCCAGCATACAAACAAACGCTATTTCAAAGATATCCTACTTGACGAAAACATCAAGGCCTACCATGACTTGGGAGAAACATTAAAGGGTGTGGATGCTGTTTTATTTGTTGTCCCAACAAAAGTAACGAGACTGGTTGCCCAACAAGTAGCAAAGGTACTCGATCACAAGGTTGTCATCATGCATGCCTCCAAAGGATTGGAACCAGATAGCCACAAACGCCTCTCAACCATTCTTGAAGAGGAAATTCCAGCTGATCTCCGTAGTGAAGTCGTCGTTGTTTCAGGGCCTAGTCACGCTGAGGAAACGATTGTACGCGATATTACCTTAATCACCGCAGCATCTAAAGATCTTGAAACTGCCCAGTACGTCCAAAATCTCTTTAGCAATCACTACTTCCGCCTCTATACCAATACGGATGTTATCGGAGTTGAAACCGCTGGTGCTCTTAAAAACATCATTGCAGTTGGTGCAGGTGCATTACATGGTCTAGGATTTGGCGACAATGCCAAGGCAGCCATCATCGCTCGAGGATTAGCAGAAATCACCCGACTAGGGGTCGCTCTTGGAGCCAATCCTCTAACTTATAGCGGTCTTTCTGGAGTTGGTGATTTGATTGTAACTGGTACATCTGTCCACTCTCGTAACTGGAGAGCCGGTGATGCTCTAGGTCGTGGAGAATCCCTAGCAGACATCGAAGCCAACATGGGCATGGTCATTGAAGGAATTTCAACAACTCGAGCAGCTTACGAACTAGCTCAAGAATTGGGTGTCTACATGCCAATCACACAGGCCATCTACCGAGTTATCTATGAAGGTGTCAACATCAAAGAAGCAATCAATGACATCATGAACAACGAATTTAAAGCAGAAAACGAATGGTCTTAGACCCTTATAGAAAGGAACATTATGAAACAAAAAGTCAGAAAAGCAGTCATCCCTGCCGCAGGATTGGGAACTCGTTTCCTCCCTGCAACCAAAGCCTTGGCCAAGGAAATGTTGCCAATCGTAGACAAACCAACCATCCAGTTTATCGTTGAAGAAGCTCTCAAGTCTGGAATCGAAGATATCTTAGTTGTTACAGGTAAGTCAAAACGTTCCATCGAGGATCATTTTGATTCAAACTTCGAATTGGAATACAACCTCAAAGAAAAAGGGAAAACAGATCTTTTGAAGCTAGTTGATGAGACAACTGGCATGCGTCTGCATTTTATACGCCAAACTCACCCGCGCGGTCTCGGAGATGCTGTTTTACAAGCCAAGGCTTTCGTTGGAAATGAACCTTTTGTCGTTATGCTTGGTGATGACTTGATGGATATCACCAACGACAAGGCTGTTCCGCTTACCAAACAACTCATAGATGACTATGAGCGCACCCACGCTTCCACTATCGCGGTCATGCCTGTCCCTCACGATGAAGTATCTGCCTACGGGGTCATTGCTCCGCAAGGCGAAGGAAAAGACGGTCTTTACAGCGTTGAAACCTTTGTTGAAAAACCTGCGCCAGAGGATGCTCCTAGCGACCTTGCTATCATCGGACGTTACCTTCTCACACCTGAAATTTTCCAAATCCTCGAAAACCAAACTCCAGGTGCAGGAAATGAAATCCAACTTACAGATGCAATCGACACCCTTAACAAAACACAGCGTGTTTTCGCTCGTGAATTCAAGGGCGCTCGTTATGATGTTGGAGACAAGTTTGGCTTTATGAAAACATCTATTGATTACGCACTAAGACACCCTCAAGTCAAAGACGACTTGAAAGACTACCTCATCCAACTCGGAAAAGAGTTAGCTGGGGGGGAATAAAAAACACCTTATATACAATAAAGAGGCTGGGACAAAAGTCTAACCTTAAATATAAAAAGCGAACAAGACGGAATTCTGAGTGTCAGAAAACTCGTTTTGTTCGCTTTTTTGTCTAATCTATCGATTTTAAAAATTTATAATAAAGAATTTCTAAAATCAAAATCTTTTTATCCCAGACTCTTTTTAACTATTCCATCCCTACACATAACTCATTCCTTTGTAGAAAAGGAAAACGGCTAGTGCGACAAAAAGTAGGGTTGCTCCGATTCGCTGGCTAGTACTGTACATCCTTTTTTCCCATTTAACTGGAAAGATGACTGCTAGAAAGGCCCCGCCTACTGCACCACCAATATGCCCTGCTAGGCTGATTCCTGGAATCAGAATACTTCCAATGATATTTATCACGAAAAGCATCAGGTAGGATTGCCCTAACTGCTGGATATAGGGGCTGCGAGTCGCGTAGCGCAAAACAATAATCGCAGCAAATAGTCCGTAAAGAGAAGTGGATGCTCCTGCTGCTAGGACTTTCGGTGTGAAAGCAAACACAAAGAGATTGCCCATCATTCCTGATAAGAGATAGAGAAAAAAGAACTGCTTGGAGCCAAAAATCTCCTCCACCTGTCGTCCAAGAAAGTAGAGTGAAATCATATTGACAATGAAATGCTCCCAGCCTATGTGCACAAATATAGCCGAAAAAAGGCGCCACATCTGTTCTGGAAACAGGCGAATGATCGGTCCATACATAGCTCCAAACTGAAAAAGAGTTTTTACCCGATCAAAGTTGATGCCTGTAGTAATCAACATCAAGAGAAATACCAAAGCTGTTACTAGGAGGAAAAAACTAGTAACAGGGTAACGTTTATCAAAGATTTCCTTCATAGATTAGCACCTCCTGAACGGGAATATCATGGTCTTCCGAGTTGAAATTCTGGATTTGACAAGGATAGATTGTACTCATGGTCTGACCAGCAAAATTCTCCAAATAACGGTCGTAATAGCCTCCGCCATATCCAATCCGATAACCCTCTGTCGTAAAAGCCAAGCCCGGAACATGAATCAGATCAATCCGGGAGGTATCCACCACTTCCAGGTCGCCTTGGGGCTCCAGTAAACCAAAGGAAGTTTTTTTCAACTGCTGTGGATTGTAGACCACAAACTCCATGCGCCCCTTGGGATAGGTTTTAGGTATCAAAACCTTTTTGCCATCCTTCAGCGCTTGGTCAATCAGTCCCTGCGTTTGAAACTCATGCGGAAAAGAGAGGTAGGTTGCGATGGCCTTGGCTTCTTGGTAAAAAGGATGGTGCAAAAGTCGATCGGTTAAAGCTTGATCCATAGCAATTTTTTGTTTCTGAGGAACAGCCTTCATTTCTTGCAAGACTTGCTTGCGCAATTCCGATTTCATAGACAAACCCTCTACTCTGTTGCCTTCTTTTTCAAGAAACTAGAAACCGCATCCACCCCAATGGCTAAGGCTTCTTCCTTGGGGCTCATCTGAGGATGGTGAAGGGCGTAAGGACTATCGATACCTAACCAAAACATAACACCATCTACCTTCGAAAGGAGATAACCAAAGTCTTCACCTGTCATAGCAGGCTCGATATCAATCAACTCGATTCCTTCTTTTTCTTCAAAGAATGTCATCAGTTCACGCGCCAAGGCTGGATTGTTCTCAACAGGCAGGTAACCTCCTTGTTTGAGTTCCACTTCGACTTCCATATCAAAGGCTGCTGCAACACCTTCTGCGACTGTCTTGACTCTCCTTTGCACCAAAAGGCTCATCTCCTGAGTCAAAGCTCGAATGGTTCCATGTAAAAAGGCTGTGTCTGTAATGACATTGTTGGTTGTTCCAGCTTGGAACACTCCAAAGGTCACCACTGCTCCCTCGATTGGATTGACATTGCGGCTGACGACTGACTGCACCTGGGTCACAAAATAACTTGCAGCCACCAAGGCATCATTGGCCTCATGTGGAAAAGCAGCGTGCCCACCTTTTCCTTTGAAACGGATCTTAACTTCGCAAGTCCCTGCAAAGAGAGTGTGTGTATTAGTCGCAATCTGGCCGACTTTCAAATCCGGACGAACATGGAGTCCATAAAACTGGTCTGGCAGCCAGTCCCCAAAAGCACCGTCCTCATACATGAGCATACCACCTGCTTCATTTTCTTCAGCAGGCTGAAACAGAAAAAGCAGATTATTCTTTGGTTGCTCCTCAAGAGCACGCTCGAGACAGCCCAAGGCAATGGTCATGTGGAAATCATGCCCGCAAGCATGCATACGACCTTGATGTTGGGAAGAAAAAGGAAGGTCTGTTTGTTCAAGGATAGGAAGCCCGTCAATGTCTGTCCGCCAACCAATGGTGCGCTCAGGCTGGCTTCCCTGCAAATAGACCAAAATCCCTGTCCGCCACGTACGAACTTGAACAAAGTCCTTACCCGAAGTCAATTTCTCAATCACAGCCAACAAATAAGCCTGAGTCTTGAACTCCTCCAAGCCAATCTCTGGAATCTGGTGCAAATCTCGTCTAGTCTGAATCAAATCTAACATCTATCTGTCCTCCTATATAGCAGAAAGAGGCTGGAAAAAGGGTCCCGCCTCTTTTTTACTTTTACAAATTACAAGGTACGAAGCGCATCTTCTAGCGCTGTTTTTTGTTGGGTTTGGCTATCGATTTCTTTGATAATACGAGCTGGAACGCCTGCTACCACTACATTTTCTGGGACATCTTGAGTCACGATAGCTCCTGCAGCGACAACCGAACCACTACCAATTTGGACACCTTCGATGACCACTGCATTGGCTCCGATGAGAACATTGTCCCCGACACGGACTGGATCGGCACTAGCCGGTTCAATCACACCTGCCAAAACTGCCCCTGCACCAACGTGGCTGTTCTTCCCAACAATGGCACGACCACCAAGGATAGCCCCCATATCAATCATGGTTCCTGCACCGATTTCTGCTCCGATATTGATTACAGCCCCCATCATGATAACAGCATTATCACCAATTTCCACTTGGTCACGGATAATAGCACCTGGCTCGATACGAGCGTTGATAGTACGTTTGTCTAGCAAGGGAACTGCCGAATTACGAGCATCTTGCTCAACAACATAGTCTTGATTTTCTACCAAGCCTTCGAGAAGCGGAGCGATATCCTTCCAATCTCCAAATAGGACATTGCCTAGTTTAACAACAGAGCTCAGAACTTCAGAAGCCAGCTCCCCTTCAAAAGTAACCTTTACACTTGTTTTCTTCTCAGCATTAGCGATAAATTGGATGATTTCTTGGGCATTCATTTTTGTGGCAGTCATAGGCCCCTCCTGGTTCGTTATAATGATACCTATTCTACCAAAAAAGGCTTCAAATTTGAAGCCTTAAGCACTCGAACAGAATATTTTACCTTTCCTTCGTTTCCTCTATTGATAAGAAAACCATTGGGACGATAATCAAAATCATAGCCAAAGCTAGAAAACCATCCAAAACCATACCTAGAAATAGCACACTTAACAATGCGGAAGATAAAGGTTCGCTGGCACTCACAACTGACACAACTAACGGTGAGACGAGTAGCACAGCCTTCATCGAAAGGAAAAAAGCAAAAGCCGTTCCAAACACAGCAATAGTAAAACAAATCAAAAAACTCGTCACATCAAGTTGAAAGGTAATCTGATGAACAGGATAAAGAAAATTGCTAAAAACACCTGCTAGCAACATCCCCCAACCAACGGTTGGTACAAAACCATAGTCACGTGCAAAACGCTGTGGCAGGATAACGTTGAACATGACCCCCACAGCACTGAGTAGCCCTGTCACCAAAGCCAGGGGCGTCATTGATAGCTTGGATAAATCCCCTTTTGTAGCCATCAAAAAAACACCTACCATGGCAATCAAAACATAGAGAATAGCTGTAATCGAAGCCCTCTTCTGGTAGACAATGCGATTGTAAAACAAAATAAAAACGGGACTGATAAATTGCAAAATCGTTGCTGTCGTCGCATTCGAATACTCAACACAGAGATAGAAGAAAAACTGCACAGAAAAAATCCCCAGAATAGCGTAGGCGAAAAAGGGCAGATAGTTTTTCTTATCTTTCCAGATATCCAATAAACGGCTACGCAACTGAAAGGCAGATAAAAACAAGACCAAGCTACCTGCCAAAAGCAAGCGCATGGAAGTGATCCAGCCAGACGACACCTGATAATGCGCGAAAAAATACTCACCTAAGATTCCACAAATTCCCCAAATCAGACCTGACAACAGTGAATATAGAGTTCCCTTAAAAATCTTCTTTTGATACTTATTCATTCTCCTATTGTAACACGAAATGAAAAAAGAAAAAAGTAGCATGAAAAAATATTATTGAATGAATCATGCTACTTTTTTATTCTATCTATTTGATTGATTTGAGCGAGTCGATGAGCTTGTTCCCGAACTGCTACTTGAACTTGGGAGAGTTGGGGTCGGGAGACTCGGTAAACTTCCTAGGATGTTCTTCCAAGCATTTTGATAATCGGCATCGCTCCCTCCGATGGCAAAGCGGTAAGTGGTTGCTGGCGCTCCTTCTTTAGTAGCCCAGTAGCTCGTCACAGTGGAACCGGAAACGGTGACTTCTTTACCATTGATTGTGACCTTTCCAGGTTTCTCTCCTGTCGATTTGAGGACTCGAGACTTGGTCACACTTGAGTCCAGATTAAAGCGCTCATTCCCCCATATTCCAGGTTCAGCTTGCTGGATAGCATTAACCAAGTGAGCCATATAGTTAGCATTACGGTAGTGACCTGCTCCTTTGGCTAGTGGTCGGTTGTCATCGTGTCCTAACCAGCCCCCTAGAGTCAAGCGTGGCGTAGAAAGCATGAGCCACATATTTTCATCTTCATTGGTCGTACCAGTCTTTCCAATCCAGTCAGCACGAGCCAGACTTGGGTTGATAGAGGCTAAATCAGTCTGAAAGCTTGACGTAACTCGAGATGAAATGACATCCCGAAGGAGACTTTGCATAATGGTTGCTGTCGCTTTTGAATAAACTTGGACAGGCTCATCCTTGTGCTCGTATACCAATCGGCCATCCGTTGACTCGATCTTCGCGATCATATGTTTCTTATGGTAAACTCCATTGTTGGCCAGAGTTTGATACCCGTTGGTATGCTGGGCAACTGTAACGTCAATCCCCCCACCCATCGGTAAACTTTCAATCCCATATTCTGGGATTTCGTAACCCATTTTTTCCATATATCCTTTGACATCAACACCCTTCTCTCGAAGCGTACGATACGTCCAGTAGGCTGGGATATTCCATGAGTAGTTAAGAGCTTCTCCCAATGTCATCATGCCCGTACCAGGACTATTGACATACATGATGGGATTCCCGTTTGAGAAGTTGGTAGGATAGTTTGATAAAATACTTGCACTCCCCATCAAACCTTGGTCAATAGCGATACCATAGGCCAATATAGGTTTCGTGGTTGAAGCTGGAGAACGCTTGGTATCGATAGCGTGATTGTTCTGATTTTCTTGATAATTACGACCACCAACAAATCCAAGGATAGCTCCCGTTTGGTTGTCCATGAGGACATTCCCCACCTCAGGCTGGCCTGTCGAATCATCTAGCAGATAGCCGTAGGTCGCAACCGCATTTTGCATTGCGGTATGAACGTTTTTATTAATGGTAGTGGTAATTTTATAACCACCGTTTTCAATTTCCTTGGTTGCTAGGTCATGATAAGCTTTCTGGATAGACTCATTCTTTAACTCTTGAGCAGAGACATGATCTCTCTCAACTAGATAATCATACATCCGATCTGTAGCTTCTGCCAAGGTTGCAAAGTAAAGATAGTCGCGTGAGCTTCCGTTGACACTACCTGATGGTAGGAAGTCTTGCTTAAAGTCATAATCCTTGTACTTGTCGTAATCTTCCTGGCTCAGAGCACCTGTTCGGTACATATTATAGAGGACGTCCTTGGCACGCTTGATTCCCAAAGCCATATCCTCATCACTCTTCATACTACCATCAGATTCATAAGGGGAATAACTAATCGGACTCTGTGGCAAACCTGCGATAAAGGCAGCTTGAGGTACCGTCAAGTCTGAAGCATCAACACCGAAAATTCCTTCTGCAGCTTGCTGGGCACCTGCAATATTTTGACCTTTGTGATTACGACCGAAAGGAGCAATATTCAGATAGGTTGTCAGAATTTCATCCTTGCTCATGATGCGTTCCAAAGCAAGAGCATCTACGATTTCTGTCGCCTTACGAGCTAGAGTTGGAGCATCCCCCACCACTTGCTGCTTGATGACCTGCTGGGTCAAGGTCGAACCACCACTGGACGACCCTAGACCGACAAAAGTTCCCAGGGTCGCACGAATAACGGCCTTAGGCACAACTCCCTTGTGCTCATTGAAATGCTCGTCCTCTGTCGCAATGATAGCCTTTTTAAGATTATCCGAAATAGCACCTGAAGCGACTGAAGTGCGCAACAAATCGCCCTCAATCGAAGCAATGGTACTGCCGTCAGAATAAGTGATTTCTGAGATAGAGGCAATATCCTTCACTTGTTTGACCAACTCTTCTGCTTGAGGTACCTGAGCCTTGTCAAATAGAGCTACTCCATATCCCATGGCCACTCCAGCTCCCAAAAGACCTCCGATAAAGGCCAGAATAAAGAGAGTGTTGAAGGTCACTTTAAAAGCACTCAAAATCTTAGCCAAAATAGACCCAACCCTTCTGACTTTGTCAGAAGAAGCCACTTTCTTATTGATCTTTTTACTTGCTTGTTTTTTCTTCCATTTGACAGATAGTTGCTGGAAAAATTGCAGCAACTTTGTTTTTAATTCATTGTTTCTTTTTTTCATGAATGTCCTCACTTTCTTTATTATACCATAAAAGGGAAACTTTCAATAAAATAGCCACTTTCTTCCCTATTCCACTAGGCTATTGACCAAGTTTGTGATACAATAGGTAGAAACAATATTTTATAAAGGAGAAAAGACACATGCACATTTTTGATGAGCTAAAAGAGCGTGGTTTGATTTTTCAAACGACTGATGAAGAAGCTTTGCGTAAAGCCCTAGAAGAAGGTCAAGTTTCTTATTATACTGGCTACGATCCAACTGCTGACAGCCTTCACCTCGGTCACCTTGTCGCAATCTTGACAAGTCGTCGTTTGCAACTAGCAGGTCACAAACCTTATGCGCTCGTTGGCGGTGCTACTGGTCTCATCGGAGATCCGTCCTTCAAAGATGCTGAGCGTAGTCTCCAAACAAAAGACACAGTAGATGGCTGGGTCAAGTCTATCCAAGGACAACTTTCTCGTTTTCTTGACTTTGAAAATGGTGAAAATAAAGCTGTCATGGTCAACAACTACGACTGGTTTGGCAGCATCAGCTTCATTGACTTCCTCCGTGATGTCGGAAAATACTTCACTGTCAACTACATGATGAGTAAGGAGTCTGTGAAAAAACGGATCGAGACAGGGATTTCTTACACAGAGTTTGCTTACCAAATCATGCAAGGGTACGACTTCTTTGTCCTTAACCAAGAGCACAACGTAACGCTACAAATCGGTGGTTCTGACCAGTGGGGAAATATGACCGCAGGTACCGAATTGCTTCGTCGGAAGGCTGACAAGACTGGTCACGTGATCACTGTGCCACTCATCACAGACGCAACTGGTAAGAAATTTGGTAAATCAGAAGGAAACGCAGTCTGGCTCAATCCTGAAAAGACTTCCCCATACGAAATGTACCAATTCTGGATGAACGTCATGGATGCTGACGCCGTTCGCTTCTTGAAAATCTTTACTTTCTTGTCACTGGATGAGATCGAAGACATCCGTAAACAGTTTGAAGCGGCGCCACACGAACGCTTGGCTCAGAAAGTCTTGGCTCGTGAAGTCGTGACACTTGTTCACGGCGAAGAAGCCTACAAGGAAGCCCTCAATATCACAGAGCAACTCTTTGCAGGAAACATCAAAAACCTTTCTGTCAAAGAACTCAAACAAGGACTTCGTGGAGTGCCAAACTACCAAGTACAAGTAGACGAAAACCACAATATCGTGGAATTGCTCGTATCTTCTGGTGTGGTTAATTCCAAACGTCAAGCCCGCGAAGATGTTCAAAATGGAGCTATCTACATCAACGGCGACCGTATCCAAGACCTTGACTATGTCTTGAGTGACGCAGATAAGTTAGAAAACGAACTAACTGTTATCCGCCGCGGAAAGAAGAAATACTTTGTATTGACTTACTAAATTGTTAAACATTTACCTATAAACAAAGGAGTTACCCTCGAGAAAGGTAACTCCTTTTTGCTGTGAATAGTCCCCACCTATCCCTTAATAGACAGGCTACGCAGGACTATGCGTAAGGTTGTTAGATTATGTAGGATAGAGAGGTTTGAAGGACTGAGCCAATTAAACAAGCCAAAGCCAATCAAACTACTATTTACGACAACGGTATCTTGAATATTCTTCTTGATAAGTGTTTGCAAAGATGATGATAGCAAATCCAACTCTTGGAAGAAATCCAAGCGATTATCTAACAATAAGATATCACTCATTTGCTTAGAAATATCTGCACTCTCATTCATCACCACACCGATATCTGATAGGGTTAGAGCAGCTGAGTCATTCAATCCATCCCCAACCATCAAAATAGTGTGACCTGCTCTCTGCAGTTTCTCTACTAACTCGAACTTCCCATCAGGTTTCAAGTCTGTATAGACTTGATCAAAGGGCAAATCTTTTACTAATTCCTCTGTCCTAACCAGGGTATCCCCTGTTGCCAGAATCAATTTTTTCCCTTGTGCCCTAAGTTTCTCCAAGGCTGCTTTTGCTTCTTTTCTCAAAGGAGTATGGATGCAGAACATTCCAATCAATTCATTCTGATATGCTAAGAATAAGAGATTGTAGTGGCTCTTATACTCTTCAATTAAAGCATTTTGTTCCGAACTGATATGAATCTGCTCATCCTGCATCAAGACATAATTCCCAATAACAACTGGTTGGCCATCGATATGGGACTTAATTCCCTTGCTTGCAATATATTGGAGTTTCCCATGCATTTCCTCATGTTCAATTCCCTCTATCTCAGCTTGCTTGACAATGGCATTAGCAATAGGATGATAAATGTGTTCCTCAAGACAGGCACTGATTCTGAGAATATCTTCCTCGCTATAATCCCCAAAAGGTAACACCTTTTCAACTATAGGATAACTAGTTGTGATTGTTCCTGTCTTATCAAACAAGAAAGTATCAACTTCCAGATATTTCTCCAGAACATCCCCATCCTTAATCACCATTTCACGATTCAACCCCTCCTTGATAGCTGTTAAATAAGCTACAGGAGTAGAGATTTTCAAAGCGCAGGAGAAATCGACCAATAGGAAAGAGATAGCCTTAGAAAAAGAACCTGTTAATAGGTAAGTCAGCCCAGCCCCCAAGAAATTATATTTGACGACCTTGTCCGCCATCTTGATGAAATAGCGTTGTTTAGTTTTCTTGTTTTCTTCAGATTTCTTCATTAACTCAATCAGTTGTAAAATCCGGCTGTTCATCTGATTATCGGTTACACGAATGCGCAACTCTCCAGTTTCTAATACTGTATTTGCACAAACCAAATCAGACTCTCTTTTTTCAACTGGAAAACTCTCTCCCGTCAAGGAACTTTCGTTGACCATACCTAAACCTGAAACTACTTGTCCATCAAACAGAATTTCATTTCCTTGAGATAGGACCAAGACATCTCCTATTTGAACATCGGAACTCTTGATACTAACGACCGTATCACCCTGTACCAAGAATACATCGCTCTCTTTTGCAAGAAGACTCTGTTCTAAATCTGTTGCAGTTTTTTTCAAGGACCACTGATCTAAATGATTGCCTAAATCAAGCATAAACATGATGTTGCTGGCGGTCTTGGATTGGTTCATAAACAAAGACAATAAAATAGCCGAACAGTCCAAGACTTCCATCGTTAGTTCCTTACGCGCTAGTGTTTGATAGGCTTCTTTAACATAGCCAAAAGCCTGATAACAAGTCCATATATAGCGAATAGGAGACGGCACAAAACTACGAAAAAGTACACGCTTAATCGCTGCACCTGAAACAATAGAATAAGCACTCTCTTCTCTACGAATGGGAAGAGTCATCAACTCAGAAACTTTCCCTTTATCAATTCTTTTTAAAAAGGCTTCTGCATTATCTAATACAGAAAAGCCTTCTTTTATGCGTAGAGTAAAGTGCTGTTGATCCATGTAAAACTGGATAGACTCAATCCCCTTTTCATCTCTCGCCAAGGAACGAAGATAGTCTTGAATATCCAAGGTGAGTGAAAAAGAAGATGATAGTCGGATATGTTGGTATCCTCTATGTAGCACTTTAAAAGACATATTATTCTCCTATAAGGCTATCTAATTGCTCTTCTTTTTTCTCTTGCTCGTACAAATATTTGGCATCTTGCAAGACATCGTCTCCATGTTGTTTCACAACAGAAACAGATGCATCTAGCCCGTCTTTCAACTTGTAAGCCTTAGCCAAAGCTTTAGAATAACCTTTTTTAGCTTCCTTACTTGCCAAGATTTTCAAACCAAGGGTACCAAATGCGACACCACCCAAAAAGAGTGATGATTTTTTCGCAACTTTTGCAACGGTTAATACTTCTTTTAACATACTTATTTCCTCCTTATCATTATTATATAGAAATTTAGATATAAAAGCAATTTTATTCTATAAATTGGAGAATTAGTTTTATTTCTACTGAATCTCCCATCTACTTATTTCTAAAGTTGCTTTCATTTGCCTCTTTTGATACACTTAAACTATGAATACAAACCTCAAACCCAAACTTCAGCGTTTTGCTTCTGCGACTGCCTTTTCCTGCCCTATCTGCCAAGAAAATCTGGCCTTGGTAGAGTCTAGCCTCAAGTGTAGCAACCGCCATTCTTTTGATCTGGCAAAATTCGGCTATGTCAACTTGGCTCCGCAAATCAAGCAATCTGCCAACTACGACAAGGAAAACTTCCAAAACCGCCAGCAAATTCTTGAAGCTGGTTTTTATCAGGCTATTTTAGAAGGTATCTCGGACTTACTAACAACTAATCCATCCGCAAAAACAGTCTTGGATATCGGTTGTGGCGAAGGTTTCTACTCTCGCAAGCTCCAAGAAAGTCACTCTGACAAAACCTTTTACGCCTTTGATATTTCAAAAGATTCCGTTCAAATCGCTGCCAAGAGCGAACCAAACTGGGCGGTCAACTGGTTTGTCGGCGACCTGGCTCGTCTTCCTATAAAAGACGCCAGCATGGATATCCTGCTTGATATCTTCTCGCCTGCCAACTATGGGGAATTCCGTCGCGTTTTATCCAAAGACGGTATTTTGATCAAGGTCATCCCAACTGAAAATCACCTCAAAGAAATCCGTCAAATGGTGCAGGACCAGCTGACAAAGAAGGATTATTCCAACCAAGATATCAAAGAACATTTCCAGGAACATTTCAGTATCCAATCTAGTCAGATTGCTTCCTTAACAAAACCTATCTCGGCTGAGCAACGCCAAGCCCTGCTTGCCATGACGCCCTTACTCTTTCACGTTGACCATACCAAGATTGACTGGAGCCAACTGACAGAGATTACCATTGAAGCAGAGATTCTAGTTGGGAAAGCACTGTAATTAAAACTTTCAGATAAGACAAAAACCCGCACCTCTTCTTGAGGTGTGGGTTTAAATCGCGATTTTTCAACTGTCTATCCGAAAAGTGGAAAAAATTTTAACCTCTCCATTTATTTTCGATTCGAAATGACAAATTTATCAATGAATAATAAGTGAAATGAGGCAAGTGTAATCCCCAAATAGCACCCATGATAAGAGATTTCTTGATGGGTAAGTGGAAAAAGAGTACGATTCCCCATCGAGAGTGATGACAAAACCACAAATAGTATCCAAAATAAATCAGTCCATTTATATTTTGAAAAATATTTTTTCCACATAAAAACACCTTCTTTCTTCACCACAATGCTATTATAATACAAATTATAAGCGGATACAAGAAATACGAGGCCATCAACTACGAAGAATCATGAGACTGAAATACAGTAAAAAGCAGTATTTCTAAAACTTCAACGTATCTATGATTTATCTCTTTTTAGACCTGATTGGCTAAAATCCACATCATTCAAAAAAGCGATTAGTATAAATTTTGTATCTTAGTTCAAGTGCCAGATATCTTCGTTGTACTGAGCGATTGTACGGTCAGATGAGAAGAATCCTGCTTTAGAAATGTTAACGATGACTTTATCCAACCATGCGTCACGATCTTCGTAGTCAGCAAGCATTTGCTCTTTGACTTTGATGTAGTCTTCCAAGTCAAGGAGAGTCATGAACCAGTCTTTGTTGATCAATTCGTTGTAAAGACGTTCCAAGCGTTCTTTCTTGCCTACTGCAAGAACAGCGTCACTCACGATGAAGTCAACTAATGGTTTGATAGCTTTACGAGCGTAGAATTCGCTTGATTTGTAAGCTGCTTTTGCGTAAAGGTCGATAACAGTTTCTGAATCTTCACCGAAGATGTAGATATTGTTGTCGCCAACCAACTCAGCGATTTCCACGTTAGCACCGTCCATAGTACCAAGAGTCAAAGCTCCGTTCAACATGAATTTCATGTTACCAGTACCTGAAGCTTCTTTAGAAGCAAGTGAGATTTGTTCTGAGATATCACATGCTGGGATGAGGAAGCTTGCTGCAGTAACGTTGTAGTTTTCAACCATAACCACTTGCAAGTGTGGAGCTACTTCTGGATCATTTGCAATCACTTCTGACAAGCAAAGGATCAAGTGAATGATGTCTTGGGCGATTGTGTAGGCAGGAGCTGCTTTACCACCAAAGAAGACTGTGATTGGACGAGCAGGGATGTTACCAGCCTTGATATCAAGGTATTTGTGGATGACATACAAAGCGTTCATTTGTTGGCGTTTGTACTCGTGAAGACGTTTGATTTGGATATCAAAGATAGAGTTTGTATTGATTTCCACACCTTGGTGATCTTTCAAGTGACGAGCCAATTTACGTTTGTTGTGAGCCTTGATGCTTTCCAATTTTTCTTTGACAGCTGCTTTGTCTTCGTAAGACAAGAGTTTTTCAAGCTCATCTGCTTCATGGTGCCATCCCTCTCCAATAATCTCATCCAAGTAGTGAGATAGTCTTGGGTTGGCATGCATGAGCCAACGACGGAATGTGATACCGTTTGTTTTGTTGTTGAATTTTTCTGGGTAGATGTCGTAGAAAGCTTTCAACTCTGAATTCTTCAAGATCTCAGTGTGGAGTGCTGCTACCCCGTTAACACTGTATCCGTAGTGGATATCCATGTGAGCCATGTGTACACGTCCGCTCTCATCGATAATTTGAACAGCTGGATCTTTCACTTCTGCTTTCACACGACGGTCCAATTCTTCGATGATTGGTACCAAGTGAGGAACCACTTCTTGCAAGAATTCAAGAGGCCATTTTTCAAGGGCTTCAGCAAGGATTGTGTGGTTAGTGTAGGCAGTCATGCTACGAACGATTGAGATTGCTTCATCAAGTTCGATACCACGAGCAGTCAAAAGACGGATCAATTCAGGGATAACCATTGATGGGTGAGTATCGTTGATTTGTACAACTGCATAGTCAGCAAGGTCATGCAAGTTGCTTCCTTTTTCGATTGCTTCGTCGATGATCAATTGTGCACCGTTTGAAACCATGAAGTATTGTTGGAAGATACGGAGCAATTCACCTTGCTTGTCGCTGTCGTCTGGGTAAAGGAAGAGAGTCAAGTTGCGAGCGATATCTGTCTTGTCAAAGTTGATACCATCTTCGATGATAGAAGAATCAACTGAATCCAAGTCAAACAAACGCAAGCGGTTTTTAGTAGCTGTCTTGTAACCAGGTACATCGATATCGTAAAGAGTAGATGTCAATGTGAAGTGTGCAAATGGCACTTGGTAGCTACGGCTTGAGCGTACCAACCAGTTTTGCTCTGTCAACCAAGCGTTAGGAATCGTTTCTTGTTGGTTGTTTTTAAGAACTTGTTGGAAAAGACCAAAGTGGTAGTTCAAACCAACACCGTCACCATTCAAACCAAGTGTAGCGATTGAGTCGATAAAGCAGGCTGCCAAACGTCCCAAACCACCGTTACCAAGTGATGGTTCCAATTCTACTTCTTCGATTTCGATCAACTCTTTACCTGCAGCAGCAAGTTCTTTTTTCACATCGTCATAAAGACCAAGGTTAATCAAGTTGTTTGACAAGAGTTTACCGATCAAGAACTCAGCTGAGATGTAGTAAACTTTTTTCTTACCAGTGTTGACTGGTTTTTGACTGCTAGCAAGCTTGCTGTAGTTGAGAAGAGCAAGGTAAAGCTCTTCATTGCTACATTCTGCAATGGTTTTATTGTAACGTTTTTGTACAAATTCGTTTAATGGTAACATGTTTATGTGTCTCCTGATATTGTCTTATTTCTTTAATTCTACCAAATTTTCATTGATTCGGCGATAAATTGTAGTCAAGTCAAGCAAAGTTTCTTCAACAGCTGGTGTCAATTGATCTGCTGTCATACGCCATGACCAGTTTCCGCCAAGAGTAGATGGGAAGTTCATACGAGCTGACTCATCTAGTTCTAGCAAGTCTTGCATGGTTGCAATAGCCATGAAGCTAACAGATGAAAAGACTGTGCGAAGCATTGCGTGTGGCACTGTTTCGTACTCTTTACGGTTCGTGTAACGAGCCATGTATTCACGAGTTGGATCGTCGATCTCATTACGGTACCAACCAAGGACTGTATTGTTATCGTGTGTTCCTGTGTACATAACAGAGTTGGCAGGTGCCAAGTGTGGGCTATCGATACTTTCGTCTTCTGGGTTGAAGGCAAATTGAAGAATCTTCATTCCTGGGAAGCCAGTACGTTCACGCAACTCGATGACTTCATCTGTCATGAAACCAAGGTCTTCTGCGATGATGTTTAGCTCACCAAGTTCTTCCTTAACAGCTGCGAAAAGCTTGTAGCCTGGACCTTTCACCCATTTACCAGGTGCTGCTGTATCGGAACCAGCAGGAATTTCCCAGTAAGATTCGAAACCACGGAAGTGGTCGATACGAACGATATCGTAAATCTTGAAGCTTTCGCGCAAGCGTTCAATCCACCATTTGTAACCGTCTTTGTCCATGGCTTCCCAGTCATAGATTGGGTTCCCCCAAAGCTGACCAGTGGCAGAAAACTCATCTGGTGGGCATCCTGCGATGCAAGTTGCTTTACCAGTGGCATCTGTCTTGAAGAGATGTGGATTTGCCCACATGTCGCTTGAATCTTCTGCGACGTAAATTGGCATGTCTCCAACGATTTCAATGTGGTTGTCGTTAGCGTAAGCTTTCAATTTCAACCATTGTTGGAAGAAGAAGTATTGAGTCACACGGTGGTAAACCAACTTGTCTGCCAATTTCTCACGGTAGCTTTCAAGTGCTGAAGCTTTACGGGCACGAGCATCTGCATCTGGCCATTCTGTCCAAGCAAGATTGTCAAAATGCTCTTTGATAGCCATATATTCTGCGAAGAGTTCGAGCCATGATTGGTTGTCTTGAGCAAACTTCTCAAAATCTTTGACATCACCCACTTCCAAGAAGCGTTTAACGGCTTTTTCTAAAAGTGGACGACGTGCGTAATAAATCTTCGCATAGTCAACTTCAGATGCATCGCTACCAAAGTCAACACCTTTAAGATCACTGGCTTCGAGCAAGCCTTGCTCTACCAAGATATCAAGGTCGATAAAATGCGTATTTCCAGCAAAGGCTGAGAATGATTGGTATGGAGAATCTCCATAGCTTGTTGTCCCAAGAGGGAGGATTTGCCAGTAACGTTGCTTCGTACGAACCAAGAAATCGACGAAATCATAGGCAGTCTGACCAAATGATCCAATCCCATAAGCTCCTGGCAGAGAAGAGATGTGCATCAACACACCACTTTGACGTTTTTTCATAATAGCACCTCATGTGTTTGTTATAAAACGTTGCGCAATCAAGGCGCAAACGTTTGCGTTAAGTTAAGTATAGCGCATTTTAAACACAAATGCAAGCGTTTTTAAAAAATTTTTTTGAATTATTTTAATCAACCAAAACTTGTTCCCATTGATATTTTATGAAATGAGCGAAAAATTTTTTAAAAATTTTCTGATTTAAGATAATTCATTCCAAACATCTGCTCTATTTTCTGAAAAATCGAGCTAAATTTACGCAATCGTTTCCCTAATATATTTTCAATTCAAGAAAAACAAACATTTTAAGTTCTTTCCTATATAAAGGCTTTAATAAATGTTTGAAACCTTAAAATTTTTTTAAAATTTTTTCTAAAAATACTTGCAACCGTTTTCTGTTTGTGCTATACTAGGCACATAAAAGAAAACGTTTGCGTTTTCTCATTAAATTATTTTTGTTATTCTTTAGGAGGAATACACTATGTCATCTAAATTCATGAAGAGCGCTGCTGTGCTCGGAACTGCTACTCTTGCTAGCTTGCTCTTGGTAGCTTGCGGAAGCAAATCTGCTGATAAAGCGGCTGATACTAGCTCTTCAGAAGCAAAAGAACTCACTTTCTATGTTGAAGACCAATATAAAGCCTTTGCTGAATCAGCTGCAAAAGCTTATGAAAAAGAAGCAGGTGTAAAAGTTACTATCAAAACAGGAGACCAAATGGGTGGTCTTGACAATCTTTCACTTGACAACCAATCTGGTAAAGCTGCTGACGTTATGATGGCTCCATACGACCGTGTAGGTAGCCTTGGTACTGACGGACAACTTTCTGAAGTTACTCTTAGTGACGGAGCGAAAACAGACGATAAAACAAAATCTCTTGTAACTGTTGGTGGTAAAGTGTATGGTGCTCCAGCCGTTATCGAATCACTCGTTTTGTACTACAATAAAGACTTGCTAAAAGAAGCTCCTAAAACTTTTGCTGATTTAGAAAACCTTGCTAAAGATAGCAAATACGCTTTCGCTGGTGAAGATGGTAAAACAACTGCCTTCCTTGCTGACTGGACAAACTTCTACTACTCATATGGACTTCTTGCTGGTAACGGTGCTTACGTATTCGGCCAAAACGGTAAAGATCCTAAAGACATCGGACTTGCAAACGAAGGTGCAATTACAGCTATCAACTACGCTAAATCTTGGTATGAAAAATGGCCTAAAGGTATGCAAGATACTGAAGGAGCTCCAAACTTAATCCAAACTCAATTCCAAGAAGGTAAAACAGCTGCCATCATCGATGGTCCTTGGAAAGCTCAAGCATTCAAAGATGCTAAAGTAAACTACGGTGTTGCTACTATCCCAACTCTTCCAAACGGGAAAAACTACGAAACATTCGGTGGTGGTAAAGCTTGGATCATTCCATCAAGCACTAAGAACCTTGAAGCTGCTCAAAAATTTGTAGACTTCCTTGTATCAACTGAACAACAAAAAGCCTTCTACGATGCAACCAACGAAATCCCAGCTAACACAGAAGCTCGTACTTATGCTGAAGGTAAAAAAGATGAGTTGACAACAGCTGTTATCGAACAGTTCAAGAACGCTCAACCAATGCCAAACATCTCACAAATGTCAGCTGTTTGGGACCCAGCTAAAACAATGCTCTTTGAAGCTGTAAGTGGTAAGAAAGATGCGAAAACAGCTGCTAACGATGCTGTAACATTAATCAAAGAAACAATCAAACAAAAATTTGGTGAATAATTGATTTGTTCAAGGGGGGTGGAAGTGAAATCCCCCTTTGAATGTATAGATGCGTTTCTCATCAGATATGCGTATCTTGCGATTGAACCCGAGTTTTATCTCGCATCCTATGAAAGGAGTAATCATGGAAAAACAACAGCCTCGCAAAGCAGCCTTGCTGTCAATCATTCCTGGTTTAGGACAAATCTATAACAAACAAAAAGCTAAGGGATTTATTTTCCTTGGTGTTACTGTTTTATTTGTTCTGTATTTTCTAACACTTGCAAGCCCTGAATTGAGCAATTTGATCACACTTGGTGTGAAACCTGGTCGTGATAATTCACTTTTCATGCTGATTCGTGGTGCTTTTCACTCTATCTTTGTTGTCGTTTACTTGCTCTTTTATATCTTTAATATCAAGGATGCACATACGACTGCTAAACGTATCAACAACGGTATTCCTGTAGCTCATACCTTCAAGGATATGATTAAAGGTATTTATGAGAATGGATTCCCTTACCTCTTGATCATTCCATCTTACGTTGCCATGACCTTCGCCATTATCTTCCCAGTTATCGTAACCTTGATGATTGCCTTTACCAACTATGACTTCCAACACTTGCCACCAAACAAATTGTTGGACTGGGTTGGTTTGACGAACTTCACAAACATCTGGAGTTTGAGCACCTTCCGTTCAGCCTTTGGTTCTGTTCTTTCTTGGACCATTATCTGGGCCCTGGCTGCCTCTACCTTGCAGATTGTCATTGGTATCTTTACAGCAATCATTGCTAACCAACCATTTATCAAAGGAAAACGTATCTTCGGTGTTATTTTCCTTCTTCCTTGGGCAGTTCCAGCCTTCATCACTATCTTGACATTCTCAAACATGTTTAATGATAGTGTTGGTGCCATCAACACCCAAGTCTTGCCTCTTTTGTCTAAGGTCCTTCCTTTCCTAGATGGAGCTCTTATCCCTTGGAAAACAAATCCAACTTGGACTAAGGTTGCCTTGATTATGATGCAAGGTTGGCTAGGATTCCCATACATCTACGTTTTGACCTTGGGTATCTTGCAGTCTATTCCTAACGACCTCTACGAAGCGGCTTACATCGATGGTGCCAATGCTTGGCAAAAATTCCGCAACATCACTTTCCCTATGATCTTGGCTGTTGCAGCTCCAACATTGATTAGCCAATACACCTTCAACTTTAACAACTTCTCTATCATGTATCTCTTTAATGGTGGAGGCCCTGGTACTGTCGGAGGCGGAGCCGGTTCAACTGATATCTTGATTTCATGGATTTACCGTTTGACAACAGGTACATCTCCTCAATACTCTATGGCGGCAGCTGTTACCTTGATTATCTCAATCATTGTCATCTCAATCTCTATGATCGCATTCAAGAAACTACACGCATTTGATATGGAGGACGTCTAAGATGAATAACTCAATCAAACTCAAACGTAGACTGACTCAAACCCTCACTTACCTCTACTTGATTGGCCTATCAATCGTGATTATCTATCCGCTTTTGATTACCATCATGTCAGCCTTTAAAACAGGTAACGTCGCAGCCTTTAAACTCGATACCAACATCGACTTTAATTTTGATAACTTTAAAGGACTCTTTACGGAAACTTTGTACGGTACTTGGTATCTCAATACTTTGATTATTGCCTTTATCACAATGGCTGTTCAAACAAGTATCATCGTACTTGCAGGTTACGCCTACAGCCGTTACAACTTCTTGGCTCGTAAGCAAAGTTTGGTCTTCTTCTTGATTATCCAAATGGTGCCAACTATGGCCGCTTTGACAGCCTTCTTCGTTATGGCGCTTATGTTGAACGCCCTTAACCACAGCTGGTTCCTCATCTTCCTCTACGTTGGTGGAGGTATCCCGATGAATGCTTGGCTCATGAAAGGCTACTTCGATACAGTGCCAATGTCTCTTGACGAATCTGCAAAACTAGATGGTGCAGGACACTTCCGTCGCTTCTGGCAAATTGTTCTCCCACTTGTTCGCCCAATGGTGGCTGTACAAGCTCTCTGGGCCTTCATGGGACCTTTCGGGGACTACATCCTCTCTAGTTTCTTGCTTCGTGAGAAAGAATACTTTACTGTTGCCGTTGGTCTCCAAACCTTCGTTAGCAATGTGAAAAACATGAAGATCGCCTACTTCTCAGCAGGTGCTATCCTCATCGCCCTTCCAATCTGTATTCTCTTCTTCTTCCTACAAAAGAACTTTGTTTCAGGACTTACAAGTGGTGGCGACAAGGGATAATTTATCCCCGCCACCCTTTTTTCATTTTGGAGCTTGTTGCTAAAGTTAAAAGATTAGACACACTTCTACAAATCCTATTAAAACCATCCTTTCAATAAGGAATTGATTTGCTAGACTTGAAATAAAGTACATTTCTCTATATAATAAAACTCATATAGAAAACACTCTTAGAAAGATGCCTATGCTTCCATATCCATTCTCGTATTTTACTAGTATCTGGGGATTTCGTAAGCCCCTATCAAAACGTTTCGGCCTCAACTGGTTTCAACTCCTCTTTACGAGCATTTTCCTAATCAGCTTGTCTATGGTTCCAATTGCCATTCAAAACAGCTCGCAGGAAACGTATCCACTGGATACTTTTATCGATAATGTCTACACACCCCTGACAGATGAAGCAATCATGGATTTGTCAGAGAATGCACAAATCGTAGATGGAAAACTGAGCTATTCTGGAATTAAAAATCAGCAAGCTTCTCTTCTGATTGGACCGAGCTCAAGCAAGGAATTGCCAAAGGATTTGCAACTTCATTTTGATACTGAAGAACTCGTCATCAGCAAGGAAAGTAAGGAATTGACTCGCATTCGCTACCACGCGATTCAAACGGAGAGTTTCCAGGGTAAGGAAGCTTTAACTCAGGCTATTTCTAAAGACTGGTACCAACAGAACCGTGTCTATATCAGTCTCTTTCTCGTCCTTGGTGCTAGCTTCCTCTTTGGATTGAATTTCTTCATTGTCTCTCTTGGAGCTAGCTTTCTCCTTTATATCACCAAAAAATCACGCCTCTTTTCATTTAGGACCTTTAAAGAGTGCTACCACTTTATCTTGAACTGTTTAGGATTACCCACTCTGATTACGCTTATTTTGGGACTTTTTGGCCAAAATATGTCAACCCTTATCACTGTACAGAACATTCTTTTTGTTCTTTATCTGGTCACTATTTTTTACAAGACACATTTCCGTGATCCAGATTATCATAAATAGGAGATTTTTATGCCCGTTACGATTAAAGATGTGGCCAAGGCTGCAGGTGTCTCACCTTCAACCGTAACCCGCGTTATTCAAAACAAATCAACGATTAGCGATGAAACCAAAAAACGAGTTCGCAAGGCTATGAAGGAACTCAACTACCATCCCAATCTCAATGCTCGTAGCTTGGTAAGTAGCTATACTCAGGTTATCGGTCTGGTATTGCCTGACGACTCGGATGCCTTCTACCAAAATCCTTTCTTCCCATCTGTCCTACGAGGGATCGCCCAAGTCGCGTCCGAAAACCACTACGCTATTCAGATCGCAACTGGTAAAGATGAGAAGGAACGTCTTAATGCCATCTCACAAATGGTCTATGGGAAACGTGTCGATGGTCTAATCTTCCTCTACGCCCAAGAAGAAGATCCACTAGTGAAGCTCGTAGCGGAAGAACAGTTTCCTTTCCTCATCCTTGGAAAATCCCTCTCACCCTTTATCCCACTTGTCGACAATGATAATGTCCAAGCCGGTTTTGATGCAACTGAGTATTTCATCAAAAAGGGCTGCAGCAGAATTGCCTTTATCGGAGGAACCAAGAAACTTTTCGTTACACAGGATCGTCTAAAAGGTTACGAATTAGCGCTTAAACAACACCAACTTCCGATTGATAACAATCTGACCTACTTTGCGACCGAATTTCTAGAAGAAAAAGGTTATCAATTCAGCAAACTCCTATTTAAGCATGATCCGCAGATTGACGCCATCATCACAACCGACAGTCTCCTTGCAGAAGGGGTTTGTGACTACATCAGTAAACATCAATTAAATGTTCCTGTCTTGAGTTTCGACTCTGTCAATCCTCGACTTGACCTCGTAGCTTATGTCGATATCAATAGTCTGGAACTTGGACGGACATCATTTGAAACGATTTTACAGATTATCAATGACGCAAAAAACAACAGACAAATCTGTTACCGCCAGTTGATTGCCCACAAAATTATCGAAAAATAAAGACCAGCCTCAAGGCTGGTCTTTTGAGTATTATTAATTGTCTGTTTCTACGAATCGTCCTAGGATGTGGACATTTTCGGATACAGAGACAAAGGCTGTCGGATCGACCTGTTTCATGATGTGTTTAAAATCATTAAACTCTGCTCGAGTGATAACCGTAATCAAGACTGCTTTTCTCTCATGATTATAGGTTCCTTCTGCATCGTGGATCATGGTTGCTCCGCGGTGCAATTTCTTATGGATTTTTTCGATTACCTTGTCAGGATTATTGGTCACAATCATGGCCTGCATGCGTTTTTGCTTGGTAAAGACAGCGTCTGTCACACGACTCGATACAAAAATGGTAATCATAGAGTAGAGGGCGTATTTCCAACCAAAGGTCAATCCTGCTATCAGCATGATGGTTCCATTGACCAAGAAGGAAATACTGCCGACATTCTTCCCCGTTTTCTTGCGAATGGTGAGGCTGACAATATCTGTACCTCCGCTAGAAATATTGTTACGGAGTGCAAAACCAATCCCCAAGCCCATGACAACACCTCCAAAAAGGGCATTGATGATGGGATCCTCTGTCAAGGTCACAACTGGTACAATCTGGATAAAGAGGGAACTCATGGATACTGTGATAAAGGTAAAGATTGTAAACTTATGCCCAATCTGATACCAAGCCAAAATCATCAACGGAAAATTGATAGCATAAAAGGTTAGCGATATCGGAATGTAAAACCCAAACCAGTGATGACTCAAGGCAGAGATAATTTGTGCCAGTCCTGTCGCGCCACTAGAGTAAACGTGTCCTGGTTGAAAAAAGAAATTGACTGCTACTGCTGACAAAAAGCCATAAACCAGAGAAGCCGAGACTTTCTCATCATATTTTTCCCGAGAGATACTTTGTAAAACTCGTAAGATTTTTATCTGATAAGCAAAGCGGCGCAGATAATAGCGCCACCGCTTAATTCGTTTTGCTTGTTTCATCTTCTTCTACTTGTAAGCTGAGTTCCTCTAGTTGTTTGAGAGCGACTGTTGATGGAGCTTGAGTCATTGGGTCAGTTGCCTTGTTATTCTTAGGAAAGGCAATGACTTCACGGATATTTTCTTCTCCTGCTAAGAGCATCACAAAACGGTCAAGACCGATAGCCAAACCACCGTGTGGTGGGAAACCATAGTCCATGGCTTCAAGAAGGAAGCCAAACTGGTCATTTGCTTCTTCAGCTGAAAAACCAAGAGCCTTGAACATGCGTTCTTGAAGGCCTTTTTGATTGATACGAAGACTACCACCACCAAGCTCATAACCGTTCAAGACGATATCGTAAGCAATGGCACGAACCTTCGCCAAATCACCTTCTAATTCGTGGACTGTTTCTTCCTGTGGAAGAGTAAATGGATGGTGGGCGCTCATGTAGCGGCCTTCTTCTTCAGACCATTCAAACATTGGCCAGTCAACCACCCAAAGGAAGTTGAACTTATCATTATCAATCAAGTCAAGCTCTTTAGCAATACGTCCACGAAGGGCACCAAGTGTTGCATTGGCTACCTCAAGCGTATCCGCCACAAATAGAACCAAATCCTTATCTTCAAGATCAAGTGCTGCAGTCAAATCTGCTTGGATCCCAGTCAAGAACTTGGCAACTGGTCCGTTTAATTCTCCATCCACCACCTTGACCCAAGCAAGCCCTTTGGCACCGTACTGTTTGGCTACTTCGGTCATCTTGTCGATATCTTTACGTGAATAGTTGTCTGCTGCTCCTTTAACCACAATGGCTTTAACAGCAGGTGCTTCTGAGAAGACTTTGAAATCAACACCTTTGACTACTTCTGTCAAGTCCTGAAGCAACATGTCAAAACGGGTATCTGGCTTGTCAGAACCATAAAGTGCCATCGCGTCATCATACTTCATACGAGGGAATGGAAGCGTCACTTCGATGCCTTTTGTTTCCTTCATCACGCGCGCAATCAAGCCTTCTGTGATATCTTGGATTTCTTGCTCAGTTAGGAAAGATGTTTCCAAGTCGACCTGAGTAAACTCAGGCTGACGGTCACCACGCAAGTCCTCGTCACGGAAACATTTGACGATTTGGTAATAGCGGTCGAAACCAGCATTCATCAAGAGTTGCTTAGTGATCTGTGGGCTCTGAGGAAGAGCGTAGAAATACCCTTTATTGACACGAGATGGCACCAAATAGTCACGCGCCCCTTCTGGCGTTGACTTAGAAAGGAAGGGCGTCTCCACATCGATAAACTCCAACTCGTCCAAGTAGTTGCGGATAGAGTGGGTCACCCTGGCACGAAGCTTGAGATTTTCCAACATCTCTGGACGACGAAGGTCAAGGTAACGGTAACGCAAACGTGTATCGTCATTGGCCTCAATGCCGTCCTTAATCTCAAAAGGCGTTGTTTTAGCTGTATTGAGCACAGTAAGAGCTGTTACGTTCAACTCAACCGCACCTGTTGGCAACTTATCATTAGCTTGCTCACGCGCAGCAACTTGTCCAGTCACCTCGATGACAAATTCGCTACGAAGGCTTTCAGCTGTTGCCATAACCTCTGCAGATACTTTTTCAGGGTTGATAACCAACTGCATGATCCCTTCACGGTCACGAAGGTCAATAAAGATCAAACCACCCAAGTCACGACGACGGCCAACCCATCCTTTCAAGGTCATTTCTTGTCCGATGTGTTCCTCACGAACACGACCAGCATACATACTACGTTTCATGTTTTCTCTCCTCTTTTATTCTGTTACTATTTTACCATAAAAGCGCAGGCTCTTCATGAAAATCAGCAGAAAAGTTTGATTGTCTTTAGGAATCAAAACAAACAGACAAAAAATCCGATGAAAACGTCATCGGATTCTCTGATTATGATTTTTAACCTTCTTTACGCTTTTCAGCAATCTCAGCTGCCTTTTTAGGTAGAACAATCTCCGTTGCATAAGCCGAAGCAAAACGCAAGACACCTGCAATAGGCGCAAAGACAACTGCTAGATAGTTGTAAAAGAAGTCGCCTTTAAAGGCATAGGCAAGTGCCCCGATGATAAAGAAGAGAACGACCGCCTGTATCACTGCTAATAAAATTACTCGTTTCATGTGACCTCCTGACTCTATTATAGCATGAGTATCATCAAAAAGCCGATTAAATTATTCAAAGCGTGGAGAGAAATGCTGTAAAGAAGACCTTTTCGGCTCACATAAGCCAGTCCCAAACTCAATCCCAGACTAGCATAAACTAAAAACTGTTGCAAAGTCCCTGGAAAATGAATCAAAGCAAAAAGCACACTCGATACGAGGAGAAACAGAGCTGTCTGTTTGCTGTTGTTCTGCTTAGGAAAGAGATAGCGCGCCAGCATCCCTCTAAAGATGAGTTCTTCCGTCAGAGGAGCAAAGACCACTACCATAAAGAAACCAAAGACAGGCTGAGCAACTGTCAGTTGTGATACGATTTGTTGATTGACCGACGGATCATCTGGCAAAAAGAACTGGGCTGTAATCGCCACTAGCAAAACCAGAGTAGGCAACCAAATATAACGATTAAAAGCCGTTGTCTGGATGCTAACCTTTTCTGTCTGATACCATCTGTAAACTCCATAAACATAGGCCCCTGACAGGGCGACATAGAGTGGCAAGACTCCAAAGATTGAAGCCCCTAGTCCAAGAGCTGATAACGCCATACTCTGAACCAGACCATAGCCAAAGAAAAAGGATAGAACAGCTAGAAGAAACCAGCCAAGATTTTTAAGTAATTTCATAAAAGACTCCTATTTGAAATAACGTTTTACCATAGGTAATTGCATCACATTGATATAAATATGGATCGCTCCTACAAGCAAGAAGGCTAGTAACTGAATCTCTCCTGTCAATAAAGAAAAGATATCAATCAAAAAATAGAAACCTGGCAAAACATACTGATTTAATTGGAATAAAATTCTAAAACTCTGTTCCAAATTAGCCTGACGCTCCCCTTCATCATAAGAATTTATATAGTCCAAAACATCCTTTGGTGTAGAGAAGAATTCCAAATCAAACTGACGAACGATTGCAATTGTTTTATAGAGATATTTTTGAGCACTGAAAACCATCACCAATGCCAAAAAAGAAAGAGATAATGTTAGATGGCTTACATTTAGTACAATTACTTCACTACCTGAGATGAAAAGAGCCAAAAAAATCGCTACGCCTGCACTATTAAAAGCAATAGTTCCAAACTCGAGATTACGATACATTTGTACATAATAGGTTTCATTCAGATCATCATCCATTTCCTCTTGATACAAGGAGTGAAATTTTCTGCTTTTCTTTAAGAAATCGAAAGTCAAAAACATACTAATGAAACCTAACAGTAAACAAATAGATGATATCCATGGAGTCACGGTTTTGACATCTAAAATGGTTCCGTAGTTTTCGGTATAGGCCTTAAACGTCCCTGCAAACATGCCCAAGAAGCCTCCCAAGATAACAGCCATTAAAAATAACAATCCACGTTTCTTTTTCATATTCATACTCTTTCTAAACTAAACCAATCCAACTAACCACTGACCAAACACTTTACCTGATTCATAAATAGCTGTCAAGCCCTCTGTTCCAAGTGATACTAAAATCAAACAAACAGCAAACAAGAGAATAGCTTGGTTTCTAGCTTTTTTTGCTCCATCTCCCAAGGGTTCATTGCCAAGCCAACCTGCTAGATAGGCATAGAGAGTTACTGTTATAATCCCAATCTCTGTCGAAGAGAGAAACAGCAAGACTGTCACCAAACGAACGATATTGGCTTGAATGTTAAAATAATTTCCTAAACCTGCACAAACACCCGCAAGTTCTTTATGTTCAGTATCTACTTGAAAATCTGCTAAAAACTTTTTCATCATTCATTCTCCTTTTTCACTTGTTAGATTTTTTGATTTCTTTTCAATCCATTCAACTGCTGGGATGAGAGCAAAGTAGCCCCAAATAAATTGGTCACTTTGATACGGATTAAACCAGCCTAGGTCCATCCCAATCAGTAGAAACACACTGACTAATAGAGCTATGGCAACTACATAATAGATCACTTTATACTTGTTCATCATTTTTCTCCTTCTTCTTTAACCAATTGAAAATGGACAAGAGGACTAAATTAAGCCAAAACAAATACTTACTTTCAACAAAATAAAACCAACCGAATAATGTTCCAATCATAGCAAAAGCATTCACAATAAAGGCAAAAACACTCATATAATAAATCACTTTATACTTGTTCATCACTCATCCTCCTCTATACGAAATACCGACTCGACTGGTTCATTGAATATCTGTGAAATCTTCAGGGCAATCATAATGGACGGGGTGTATTCGTCCCGTTCTAGTAGACTGATGGTCTGCCTGGAAACCCCTGCTAGCTTGGCTAGTTCAGTTTGATTGAGGCCATCGCGAGCCCGCAGCTCTTTTAGACGATTTTTTAGTTGCATATTACACACCTACTCTCCGTCAAATTCAACGGTTTGGATATCCTCAATGCGTTGTAGTTTGAATTTTTCTTTTCCCTTTTTATCAACACGGCGTAGCTTGACCCATTCCTCATCAACATCCACAACTTCCCAGTTGTCTGTTCCAAACACTTGTCCAAAGATTGTTGGTTTTTTCCCAATCAATTCTTTTAATAATCTTGACATTTCTTTATTTCCTTTCTGTTTTTGCTCAATTCTTTTGATTTTATTCTCCAGTTTCTTGACCTTTTGGGAATGGTAGATATAATACATAATCACAAGAGGTACAAATCCTAATGCCCACATAATCGTTCCTTTCTCCTTTTCTCTTAACTTGCTTATATTGTAACACATCTTTTTCTTTTTGACAAGCATATTTGTCAAAAAGTTTATGATTTTTGTCATTTTGAAAAAGAAAAAGGTCAGGAGTAAGGTCCTGACCAGTTTATCTACTATTAAAAGCCTAATTTTTCAAAGATTTCTGAGAAGTTTTGGCTGATAGCCTCAAGTGACACTTGCACTTCTTCTCGGGTTTGGTTGTTCTTGACTGTCACTTGTCCGCTTTCGACTTCGCTCTCGCCTAGAGTGATGAGAGCCTTAGCCGCAAAGACATCGGCTGACTTGAACTGAGCTTTTAGTTTACGGTTGAGGTAATCACGCTCTACTTTGAAACCTTGTTGGCGAAGAGCTTGTACCAACTCCAAGGCCTTAACATTTGCTCCTTCACCCAAGACTGCGATATAGACATCTAGAGCGTTTTCGATAGGGAGAGTCACACCTTGCTTTTCAAGAATGAGAAGCAGGCGCTCTACACCAAGTCCAAAACCAAATCCAGCAGTTTCAGGGCCACCAAAGTAAGCAACCAAGCCATCGTAGCGACCACCCGCACAGACTGTCAGGTCATTGCCCTCAATCTCTGTGATAAACTCGAAAATCGTGTGGTTATAGTAGTCCAAACCACGCACCATATTGGTATCGATGATGTAGTCTACTCCAAGATTTTCCAACATCTGACGCACAGCATCAAAATGAGCTTGGCTTTCTTCATCAAGGAAGTCCAAGATAGACGGCGCATTCTCTACTGCCACCTTGTCTTCTTTTTCCTTAGAGTCCAAGACACGAAGAGGATTTTCCTCCAAGCGACGTTGGCTGTCCTTAGACAAGGTCTCCTTAAGCGGTGTCAAATAGTCAATCAAGGCTTGGCGATAGGCCGCGCGGCTCTCAGGATTGCCAAGAGTGTTGAGGTGCAACTTGACACCTTGGATGCCGATTTCTTTCAAGAAATGGGCTGCCATAGCGATTGTTTCCACATCGGTAGCTGGATTGCTAGAGCCAAAACACTCAACCCCAATCTGGTGGAACTGGCGCAAACGCCCTGCCTGTGGACGCTCATAACGAAACATTGGGCCCATGTAGTAAAACTTGCTTGGCTTTTGCACTTCTGGGGCGAAGAGTTTATTTTCCACATAGGAACGAACAACGGGAGCAGTTCCTTCTGGACGGAGGGTAATGTGGCGGTCACCCTTGTCATAGAAATCGTACATTTCCTTGGTTACGATATCCGTTGTATCTCCGACAGAGCGGCTGATAACCTCGTAGTGCTCAAAAATAGGCGTGCGTACTTCTGCATAGTTATAGCGCTTGAAAATTTCACGGGCAAAGCCCTCAACGTACTGCCACTTGGCAGACTCAGCAGGTAAAATATCCTGCGTTCCTTTTGGTTTTTGTAATTTCATAGGGAATCCTCTTTAAACTTAATAGTCTTATTTTACCATAAATAGAGGGATTAAAACAGTGAGAAAAAAATTAGGATTCAAATATCATTTTTGAGATTAAAACTTGTCAGAAGAATAGCCAGCAAAGAAAGGACAACAAATAAGATCCAAGTCAACTGCATATCCCATACGGCTACAAGTGAAAAACAGGCTGTACCAAGAGGTACTGATAAGGTAAACAATAAACCTAAAAAATTACTGGTACGAGCTAGAACATCTGGAGCTAGATTTTTCATGAGCATGGCACTAATCTTTGGGGACACTTTACCAGACACATACAAGGTTAAAAAGAGGAATAGCAAACCAAGCACGACTTGATTGAATAAGTTAGCCAGACCAACTAGACTGACTCCTAATGTCGCCCACATCATCAATCTAGGCAAGGACTGCTTCCCAAAATAATCATTGCCCGTAAGGCTACTGATGATGATAGCTAATAAAACACAGACTTGCTCGATAAATAGTGCCTCTGTGTAAGAAAAATTCAAGAGAGAATGACTCAAAAAGAAGATGTTATAAATGCTTCCCAAAGCGCCACCCAAAGCATTGATAAGCAAGACAGCAAAGATCATGAAACCAAAGTTTTTCTGTCCACTTTTTAGAAAAACGAGACGTAAATTTCGGTAAATTGATAGAAACTGGTCTTTGATAGAAAGCTTCTCATTTTTTAAGATTTCACCATCAGGAGATGAAATTGACAGGCCCAATTTGCTTCTTCCTAAAAAGAGAATAGCGGCTGATACTAGGAAAAAACAGGCATTGATTCCCGCAACGAGAGAAAAATTATTGACCGATAGACCTAAGAGCCAGACTCCGAAAGCTTGACCACCAATAGCTGAAATATAGGTGATAAACTGGGAAAAAGAATAAGCCTCCATCAGATCATTTTCAGCCACTTTTTCCTTAATAAGAGGCATGCGCAAACCACCTGCAAAATCACTGATCACATCACTGATGACATTAATCAAACACAGGCTGGAAAAGGCAAAGAGACTGGCTTGACCAAGTACCAAAGCTGCTAGGAAAAAGAGAAGAGCCTGAAACAAACCGCTATAGGTCATTCATTTGACCTTGTCCCTCGTGTAATCTGCCCGAATCCCTACAAAAACTGTAAAGAGAGTCGGAAGAATCATGACAATATTCGCCATAGCAACAGCAAAAGAGGCTTGTGGCAAGGTCGATGCATAGACGATAAATACCAGGTTAAAAATCGAAGCACCAAAAGCATTGAAGAATCGTGACAAAGTCAAGAGTCGATAAGCTTGATTTCTAAACAATAGTTTCATAGATAATCTCCCTTCTTGTTCTAATCCCTATATGAAGTATGACTATAGTATAGCACTTAGAAATTTGAAAGGGTAAACTTTTGAATATATGCAACACACAAAATGAGCAAAGAAACGATAGAACTTTTGTAACGACCTGAGAGTAGTCAAAAGTTCTATCGCTTAAATTTTCAAATTATTTTCTTAGTTTGCAGATATTCAACAATCGGTTGCTTTTCTGTAGTATTCGGCAGATTTGTTACAGCCAAGCATCTCAAAAATATGGACAGCATCTTCCATCTTTTTTTGTCCTTCCTTGACTCTGCCTTGCTTGCTATCAAGGAGACCTTCTGCCCACAAATAGACAATTCGGAAATAGGTCTCGTTTTCCTTGTAGAAATGCTCTTCGATAACACGTTTAAAATAATAAGCATTGGTAAATTCTTCACACTCAATGCTGGCTAAAAAACCATTCAATAGCATGGTGTGAAATAGGTTCCGATTTCCCTTCATTTCCATTAGAAAATCAGATTTTCGGACCATTTCTCGTACATATCTAGTAAAAAGAGGAATAGATAAGAGAGGAGAACTAACCGAGAATAAATTGAGTTCATACATCCCCCAAATCTCAGTAGAAAACAGGTAATCATGAAGGACTTTCCCTTCCTCTGCTGTTAACTCTACCGTTTCATCCATGCTCTTCATATAAGACTTGATCATAATGGCATTTAGAATATGTTTCTGTTTATTTTGAGAATCGGCATGCTTTTTATACTCCTTACGATACAAGTCCTCGAGAGGTGCTATGTTCTTTGGATCCAAGATATCTGTGATTTCTTTTCTCAACTCAGAGTCTGTATCATACTGAAAACCTCTCGCCAGAAAGAGGATTTCCTCTACACTCGCAGATATATTTTCTAGGGCAAACAGAAACTTTCCCACCGAAAGTTCACTCTGACCTATTTCAAATCGGGACAACATGGACGGCGAAAATTGCCCCCCGGTTGCTTGTCTCAGCGAGATATTTCTTGACTCTCGTAATTGTCTAAAGACTTTTCCAATCTGCTCCATAGACTTCCCCTTGATTCCGTATTTTCTTCATTTTATCATATTTTTCAGAAAATTCATCAAAAACTTGCTAAATTGTCAGAATTATGAGAAAATAGAGGATATTTATCAGGTGGAGGGACTGTTATGAGAGACGATATCAAAATCAATGACCGCGCTTTGGCCATACAAGACCAAATTATCGAAAAACTAGAGAAGGTTTTTGATACAGATGTGGAATTGGATGTTTACAATCTAGGACTGATTTATGAAATCAATCTGGACGAAACAGGTCTCTGCAAGATTGTCATGACCTTCACCGACACCGCCTGCGATTGCGCCGAAAGCCTGCCTATCGAAATCGTCGCAGGTCTAAAACAAATCGAGGGTATCGAAGATGTCAAGGTTGAAGTTACCTGGTCACCTGCTTGGAAGATTACACGAATTAGTCGCTACGGCCGTATCGCCCTTGGACTGCCACCTCGTTAATACTCTTCAAAAATCTCTTCAAACCACGTCAGCTTTATCTCCAACCTCAAAGCTGTGCTTTGAGCAACCTGCGCCTAGCTTTCTAGTTTGCTCTTTGATTTTTATTGAGTATAAGCAGGCAAATCACTTTTGAAGATGAAAAGAAGCAAGCCGAAATGGCTTGCTTTTTGAGTTTATTTTTTACCTGACTTGTCCATATTCCAGAAGTCTGTCACGGCTCCGCGAGAAGCGGATGATACGATGTGGGCATATTTACCGAGAACACCACGGCTGTAAAGTGGTGGCAAGGTTGTTTCTGCCTTGCGTTTTTCAAGTTCTTCTTCAGATACGGCCATGGAAATTTCTTTGGTATCTTGGTCAACCGTAACGATGTCACCTGTACGGAGGTAGGCAATCGGTCCACCATCCTGAGCTTCAGGAGCGATATGTCCGACAACCAGACCATAAGTACCACCAGAGAAGCGTCCATCTGTCAAGAGGGCAACCTTATCTCCTTGACCTTTACCAACGATCATAGAAGAAAGTGAGAGCATCTCAGGCATACCAGGACCACCCTTCGGTCCAACGAAACGAACAACGACAACATCGCCATCAACGATTTCATCTGTCAAGACAGCCTGGATAGCGTCTTCTTCTGAGTCAAAGACCTTAGCTGGTCCAACGTGACGACGCACTTTAACACCTGATACCTTGGCAACCGCTCCATCAGGGGCAAGGTTCCCGTTCAAGATGATAAGCGGACCGTCTGCACGTTTTGGATTTTCAAGTGGCATAATGACTTTTTGGCCTGGTGTAAGGTCTGCAAAGTCAGCCAAGTTTTCAGCGACTGTCTTACCAGTACATGTGATACGGTCGCCATGAAGGAAACCATTTGCCAAAAGGTATTTCATAACCGCTGGCACACCACCGACTTCGTAGAGGTCTTGGAAGACATACTGACCAGATGGTTTCAAGTCAGCCAAGTGAGGCACACGTTCTTGGATTGTATTGAAGTCCTCAAGTGACAAGTCAACATTAGCCGCATGGGCAATGGCAAGCAAGTGAAGAGTGGCATTTGTAGAACCACCGAGAGCCATCGTTACAGTGATGGCATCTTCAAAGGCTTCACGAGTCAAGATATCTGATGGTTTGAGACCAAGTTCCAGCATCTTAACAACAGCACGTCCTGCTGCTTCGATATCTTCTTTCTTGTCGGCTGATTCAGCTGGGTGAGATGAAGATCCTGGCAAACTCATACCGAGAACTTCGATAGCAGTCGCCATGGTGTTAGCTGTATACATACCACCACAGCCACCAGGACCCGGGCAGGCATTACATTCAAGACGTTTCACGTCCTCAGCTGTCATGTCACCGTGGTTCCATTTTCCGATTCCCTCAAAAACAGAAACCAAGTCAATGTCTTTTCCATCAAGATTTCCCGGTGCAATGGTTCCACCATAGGCGAAAATAGCTGGAATATTCATGTTAGCAATGGCAATCATAGAACCAGGCATGTTCTTGTCACAGCCACCGATAGCGACAAAGGCATCGACGTTATGACCACCCATCGCCGCCTCGATGGAGTCCGCGATGATATCACGAGACGTCAAAGAGAAACGCATACCAGGCGTTCCCATGGCAATCCCGTCCGCTACGGTAATAGTTCCAAACTGAACAGGCCAAGCGCCTGCAGATTTGACACCTTCTTTAGCCAATTTCCCGAAATCATGCAAGTGGATGTTACATGGTGTATTTTCCGCCCAAGTCGAAATCACTCCCACAATCGGTGTTTCAAAGTCCTTATCTGTCATACCAGTCGCACGAAGCATGGCACGGTTTGGTGATTTAACCATGCTGTCATAAATGCTACTGCGGTGACGTTTATCTAATTCAGTCATCTTATCCCTCCCATTTCAGTTTTTACTATTATAGCACATTTTAAAGGCAATGAACAGAAGAAAATTCTTGAATTTTCAGAAAATTCCGATTAACAACTTCTAATTTTTTCATCTTTTTTTGTCAAGTAACTTTACTTTACAAAAAAAATGTGTTATCCTAGTATGGTTGATGAAAATCACTAGATTGAATCGAATTTAAATACCTAAAGGAGAAATCAAAATGGCAGTACCTGCACGTCGCACTTCAAAAGCGAAGAAAAACAAACGTCGTACACACTACAAAGTAACAGCTCCATCTGTAAACTTTGACGAAACTACTGGAGATTACTCACGTTCTCACCGCGTATCACTTAAAGGATACTACAAAGGACGTAAAATCGCTAAAGCTGCATCAGCTGAATAATAGAAGGGAGATACCATGCGCGTAAATATTACACTTGAACACAAAGAATCTGGTGAACGCTTGTACCTTACTTCTAAAAACAAACGTAACACTCCAGACCGTCTTCAATTGAAGAAATACTCACCAAAACTTCGCAAACACGTTGTGTTTACAGAGGTTAAATAGTGGGTCATTACGTTTCAGTAGAAACGAAAAAACCTTGATTTAACGCAATTCTTGAAATTTTAAATTTCAATGTATTGCAATAAAAATCAACCGAATGACTACATTTTTGACTACATTTTTTGTGAAATAAATTAGATGTTCGGATATATAGAAAACACTCTAGTCATATTGTCTAGAGTGTTTTTGTGTTGTTTAAGAAAATTAGATGTTGGTTTTAGATAACTACACATTTCAGATTTTAAAACAAGTTTTATTTGTTGATAACTAGAAAGGATTATTATGTTTACAAAAAATAAATTTCAATACTGTATTTACAATCATGAGAGACTAGAGCTTCATGAGCTACAAAAAGAATATCAAAAGGATAAAGCTGGGACAAAACTTAAGTATGAAAATCAATTATTTTGTCCTGGTTGTTACAAAGTGGATTTAGTGATAAACGAGAAAAAAGGGAAAATCTATTTATCGAGCCATCCTAAATCACCTCATGGTGACGGATGTGAATATGCTTTAGAGTCTGCTTCGAAAATGGAACTGAAAGAATACTATGAGAAAATTGATGCAGAGTTAGCTGAGCAACTCTTAAATCGTATTTTAGAAGAGAACACAACTAGATCAACCCATCCAGGAAACACCAAATCTCCACAAGATAGGAACGAAATTTTCGATGTAAAATTTGTTTTGGAAAATAAGAATGGTACCAGAAAATATTTACCTCGCAGATCCCTCCTCTTAAATGAATTAGAAGAATCTAGCCACCTGACTCTGTACTATGGAGAGTGTAAGGTGTTTATAGGAAAAACTGATAAGAAGTACTACCTACGAATGTTTCGAAACAATGATCATGCTAAGTACATCTGTAATTTAGTAATTCCTGAAAGAGTGTATAGATATTTGGAAGATGAATTAAGATTTATACCACAATCAGAAGATTTAAGTTTTAAACATTCAAGAGCCAATGCAGTTCCTGTAAAGTTAGCCTTTGTTTCTACTATAAAGAAAAAACAAGAATATTATAATGGATACTTGAGTTTTTCAAAACTACTTATGGTGAAGCGTATTTAGATTGTACTAACTCCCAAAATTAGTTTTTTCTATTTAACTTTTAGGATAACGTACAAAAATCATAGTATTCATTTCCTTACGAATCGATCAACATACTCTTTGAGATTACTGTAGTAATTTTCGCTCCAATCCCAATCATATTTATCGAGGTGAGCTAAAATCACTTTTCCGTTTCCTCGTTCAATATCATAAACATCGTAGTTATCATTTACAAAAATGCCTTCTATGCCATACCAATCAACTAAATTTTTGAAAGATCCCAGTTTTTCTAACCATATTTTTGTTTTTGGCATTTTATATGTAGAAATTAACTTACACTGGTTTCGTTCTTCTTCCGTTTTTGCATCTAGGTATAACTTAATGTCATATAATGTATAATCAATTCTATCACCGAAAACAAAATTACGTCTACTGTTAATTCCATTCTTTTCCTGAGGAAAAAAGAATATTGGGATTTTACGATATATAGCGTACTCTTCAACAGTTTGGATATCAATTCCATATTTTTTGTATATTCTACGGATAGAAAATAAGCCATCTGCTGTACACTGGACTCCATTTAGTTCTCTCAATCCGTTTGAATCTGGATCAATATAGAATGAATAGATCATTTTCCAAAATAATTCTATATAATTGAAATCTACTTCCTTGGCAAATTTATTAAATAAATCCCTTAGAACATCACTAGATAACCTATGTACATCTTCATAACTCATTTTACTTATTCCATAATATCTATGTATGGAATTATTGCATTCGAGAGCATCTCTTAAGATAATATCAGAAAAATATGTATCTTTATATTTTTTATAAAATGAACTTGATTTATACAGACTAATCACTTCATTAACATCACTCATTGGTTCTGCCTACATTTTCTATTTCTTATATATGTTTAATTTTGATATATTTAGCATATCATATAGAGCAAGAGTTTTCAATTAATACTTTTCTGAATCTGAATTTTTGTAAATGATTTATCATAAAAAAGAGTAAGACATACAATCTACGAATGTTTAGTAATAATACTTCTGCAAATATTTCGTAATTTAATTATTTCAGAGAATGTTTATAACTGTTTAGAGAATGAATTAAGATTTATCCCACAATCAGAAGATTTGAGTTTTAAACATTCAAGAGCCAATGCAGTTCCTGTAAAGTTAGCCTTTGTTTCAACTATGAAGAAAAAACAAGAATATTTCAATGCATACTTTGGTTTTTCAAAACTACTTATGGCCAAGCGTATTTAAATTATTTGTCGTATTAAGATTTATAGTTCAAAAGATACCAAAATTCTATCGTAGTACCAAGTTTGTTGCGAGGAAAAGAAAAATTATGTAAAATTTAAATATAAGAATAACAAGGAGAATAAATTATGGTATATGTTCATAGATTTTTAGGACAATGGTTAGATAAAAACCACTCTTCAGATAAAGCCTCGATTATCCGAAAAGCATTGACTATCGGTAGTGGAGTTGACGAATACTTAAAGCAAATAGAGGTGCGCAGACGGTTTACGTTGGCAGTAGAAAAGGGCAGATATTTTTATATGGTTCCTAAAGAAGTGTCTATCGGAAATACCAGAGCGGATAGATATTATCGTCTGGAAATGAAAGACTATGAGAGCGTGGCCTATAATACTGTCTTTTATGGTAATGGTACTTCTATTGTTGTTAAGGCACTATTTGAGAGTAGAGGAGAGATAGTACGTATCTACGAGTATGAAACATTAGAAATGCTCATAGAGGATTTAAGAGAGGAAGTATCTATCACATTCAGTTGTATCTATAAGCCTTGCTATGTACTAGCAAGTGACTTTGAAGAGTTTAAACCGAGACTTGATTTAGGCAAACTCTATTGTCACTATGCTCATTCGCCTCGCTATCGCAAACCAATTGCTGAAGTAGAAATTTAAAGCTCCAATATTTAATGTACTGCACTCCGAAAGTTAGATTTCTTCTGTTTAACTTTCGGGGTGCATTTTAAAGTCTAAGCCACGGTTTATTGCTAGAAAATCAGAAATTATGTAAAATAGAAATATATGAATAACAAGGAGCCAAACCAAAATGGTAGAAAACATTTATTTATTTTTAATTGACTATGCGAAATCACTATTGTTGCACCCAATCACAAATGGATTGGGGTTGCTATTCTATATTTTCTTGTGGCAGTTGATCGGTATCCCAATTATTTCTGTTGTTAGAGATTTAACAGAACCATTAAAGGTTAAATTAAACATGAAGGTCAACTATTTTGTTTTGGTTTTCGGTTGCTTGACAGGTCTATTCTCTTCAATTTATTTCCTATCTGGCTTAGAGGGAGAGAATAATGTATATGACCGTGCCTTTAGATTGATTGGTATTTTTGGAACTGTCTTCGTATACTTTGTCCCCGTAACTATTATCTTGGGTGCAGGTATCATCATTCCTATATATTCTATTATAATGTGGATTGTTAATGGTATTATTAGTGTCTTACCTATTCTGGCTGGACTTGCAGTTATCATGCCTATCCTATTATTTGGAGGGATATTCTCAATCGTAGGTGCCATAGTAGGGCGATTGTAAGAAGTTACGGATTATAAGAGAAAAGAAAGGAAAGAAAAGCTATGGACGACTCTAACATTTTTGATCATTGGGACGGTAACGAGGAAATACCTAAAAGTAAATTCGAAGGACTTTCAAATGATGAGGTTATTGAAATTCTAAAGCAAGAACTCTTAGAAAAAGAGGAAGAGAAGAGGAGAAGAGAGAGGAAGAAAGAAAAAAACAAGCGTTTATCAAAGCAAAGAAAGACAAGGAGTATAAAGAATATAGTGCGAAGGTGGAATTATTATTTAAGTGGATGATTGGATTTGCTTTATTTGCAGTTATATCTGCTGGATATTGGTATTATAAAGACTATTTCTTCTTGACACTGCAAGGGGGCATCTCGATTGCTGGGCCGACCAAGGCACTTGGGAAAGCGATTGTTGAGTTTATTCTTTCTATTGTACTATGTTTCCTTTCCCCTGCTCTATTAGTTTGTTTTATTGTTGATTTAAAACAAGATGACAAGGAGAAGTAATTGATGTTTAAGCAAAAAAGTATATTTTTAATTGCAGCTGTCCTGGCTAGTTTAGTAGTTGTTGGAAGTGTTTCTGGAGTATTTTACCTTAAATATATAAAGGCAGAAAATGAAACTGCGCAACAAATAACAGAGCAAACTACTCAACAAACAGAAACTACACAGGATACTGTGGAGCAAAAGCAACAAGAAAAAGGAAAATTAAGAGAAGAAATTACAGAAGATGATAAGAGTTATAATAAAGCATTCAAATCGCTTGAAATGGCAGGACATAAGGTAGATCCTAGTATTGAAAAAGAGGTGAAAGATGCTTTTAAAGTTGTTATCAAGGAATGTAAGAGACCGCAAGATTTAGAAATTGATTACTCAATAGAAAATCATCTAAAAATGGCTACACATGATATGATAATTGCTTTTGCTGTATCTTTCCAACAGAATGGATATGATGTGAATATTGATGATATTGAGGTTTATGAATCAAAATCATCTGGAGTAGTTCAATTTATTGTTAAATCTACTAAGAAAGATGCTGATAGTATTTTCTGGATTGGGAACTACTTCACTTCTGAACATCAAGTTGATATCAAGCATTACTATGGTGGTCATGTAGGAAAGGCTTTTGGATAAGAAACAACAAAAAGTCAATTGAGTCGATTCGGGTTGTATAGATTAGGAGAAATATATGTTATATGTTGTAGCAAGTGTCATTTTATTTTTTACTTTAATCGGTATTTATCAAAAAAAGTTTAAGGTCAATGCATTAATAGTGTCAGTAATGCTTTACGTGCTGGCAATTGTCTTTAATCTTATTTTCAAAGTGATATAATTCGAAGTTGAAAATAAGAAAAATATATTAAAAATAAATAGGAAAATATGGAAAAGAGTGCAATTTTATCAGATATTCCATGAAAAAGTCAGGAGTCGGATAAAGATATGAATTATTAAAAAATATTTTTCTATTCTTGAGATTGATTTTAAAGCAAACGAATGATATCATAGTAAAAATATTAAAAAATTATAGAGGTAATCACTCATGCTTGGTTATTATTATTGTTCTTTGAGTACTTTTTTAAATATTATTAAGAATAAGCAAATTTATCTTTCGGATCCATTAAAGATGAATGATACTTTAGAAATAAAATGGTATCTTGAGAAATTAAATAATGAAGCTCGTATTTTAAATGGACAAGAATTTGATTTACCAGATTCAATTTTTGAAAGGATGAAATTTCGTTCACATTTAGATTTTACTTTTGAAGAATTTATGGGAAAATTAGATTCTAGGGGACAGAGAAGTGTATACATTAGCTGCTTTTCAAAAAAACCGGACTTATTGAGTCAATGGAGAGCCTACGCCGAAGATGGGACAGGGGTTTCTATAGGATTTGATTTAAAGAAATTGAGTGATGCAACGAATATACTTCTTAAAGAAGTAATTTATACTAATGACGTAGTTTATGAGAATAAAGAAAATGATGTGTTAATAACAGCTGATACAATAGGCACAGTAATAAGTGAAAATAATATTATTAAAAAAGAAGAACAGCTTGAAGTTTTTTTACATGAGTTAATCCCAGAACTTGCAAAATATAAAAATCCAGCTTTTAAAGAAGAAAAAGAAGTTAGACTTATTTATTGTGATGATTTGAAATTTGAAAGTGTGCTTGACAAATATCGTGCATTAAAGGGCGAGTGGAGACCAATTAAACTAGATTCAGATTTTAGAGTTACCGGGAATAATGATATTACCGAGTTTGTTAAGTTAGATTTTGACCCATCAGCAATCAAAAAAATATATATAGGTCCTAAATGCTCATTAAGTGAAAATGATATTAGTAATATTATTAATAAGATAATAGGAAATAAAGTAACAGTAAAGAAATCCAAGGCTAGTTATAGATAATACTTTAAAAATTTTTAAACCAGTATCTATTGATACTGGTTTTATATTTTTAAATTTATAAATACCTTGTTCAATTAGAGCTTAAACATGATATAATAGAAAAAATATATGCTTTAAAAATACAATAGGAGTTCACAAAGATGGCAAAAGGGAAAGCAAAAATTCAATCGGTTGAGCCTATGGTGGCTGATTTAGTTAATGGTTGGTTAAAGTCGTATGGATTAGATTATAAGTTAGAACAAGAGCCTCTTAATTCAGCAATTGACAAGGCACTCAGTGAATATGCCTCTAAGAATGGTGGTACAGGTGGGAACCGCCCAGATGTCAAGTTATTACATAAAGACAGACAGGGAAGATATTGGCCAATTTTGATTGAGTACAAAGGCTACAAAGATAAGCTTGAGAAATTAGATAAAGACGGAAAAATAGAAAATATTAAAGCGAATAATGAGCCCAATTACACTAATATTAATTCTTTTGCAGTTAATGGTGCGATACATTATGCTAATGCCCTTTTACACTATACAAATTATTCAAATATTATTTCTATTGGGGTTACTGGATATAAAGATAAATTTGGAGTGCTTCAGACTCAGATAGGAGTATATTTTGTATCAAAAGATAATTTGGGAATTGGTCAAAAGATAGATGAGTATACCGACCTATCTTTCCTTAAACTTTCTAATTTCAATGATTTTGTTAAAAAAATTAAGGAACTAGAACTATCGCCAGATGAACTTGAGAAATTAAAAGAGCAACGAGAAAATGAAATTGATGCTAGTCTGATTAAATTAAATAATGATATTTATGAAAAGGAATCAGGATTGGCTGAAAATGATCGTGTTTACCTTGTAGCTGCCTCAATTATGGCCACATTAGGAGTTGAGAATGAAGTATCACCTTTGACTAAAGAGGAGTTGTTATCGAAAGAAGAATTTCAAAATACGGACGGTGATATTATCCTCAGAAAGGTAACAGCCTTTCTGAATGCTAAAAAAATCCCTGATACTAAAAAAAGAATGATTATTCGCACTTTAACAAATACGTTAATGGATGATAATCTAAATAAAATAGTAAATGGAGAAACTCAACTCAAACGAGTGTTCAGTAAGATTGTCGATGATTTAGGCATTTACTATAAAATTGGCTTGAATACAGATTTTACAGGCAAACTTTTTAATGAAATGTATTCCTGGCTAGGTTTTTCACAGGATAAATTGAACGATGTTGTACTTACCCCCTCTTATGTTGCAACATTATTGGTGAAATTAGCTCGTGTCGATAAAGACTCCTATGTCTGGGACTTTGCAACTGGTTCAGCTGGTTTGTTGGTTGCAGCAATGAATGAAATGTTGATTGATGCTAAAAATAAAATTACTTCTCCAGATGAATTATACAAAAAAGAAGCGGAGATTAAAGCTAATCAACTTTTAGGGTTAGAAACTCTATCTTCTGTGTATATGTTGGCCGTCTTAAATATGATTATGATGGGAGATGGTTCTTCAAATATTATAAATGAAAATTCTCTAACACAATTTAATGGTAAATATGGTTATGGAAAGACCAATGAACAATTCCCTGCAACTGCTTTTGTTCTTAATCCTCCATACTCGGCTGATGGTAATGGTATGATCTTTGTCAAGCGTGCTCTTTCTATGATGGATAAAGGATATGCTTCTGTTATTATTCAAGGTTCAGCTGGAAGTGGCAAGGCAACGGATATTAACAAGGAAATCTTAAAGTCGAATAGGTTACTTGCAAGCATTAAGATGCCGATTGACTTGTTTGTTGGTAAATCTAGTGTCCAAACCTATATTTATGTCTTCAGAGTTGGAGAAGCACATGAAAATGATTATATGGTAAAATTTATCGATTTTACAAATGATGGATATACAAGAAGTAATCGTAAAAAATCCACTAACAACCTTAAAGATACAGACCATGCTAAGGAAAAATATCAAGAACTGGTTGATTTAGTAAAATATGGTAAAAACAAACTACAGTATTTATCTGAAGAGAAATACTATGAAGGGAATATTGATGTTACAAATGGAAATGACTGGAATCAAACCGCACCTATTGACTTGAAGCCGACACTGAATGATTTCAAGAAAACCATTAGTAATTATCTAGCTTGGGAAGTTTCCAATCTTTTACAAAATCAATCTACTGAAGATGAAATGCTGGGAAAATAGATGCCTCACTCAATCAAAAATTAGCAAATGTTGAGTGGGGCGAATATAGATTAGATGACTTGTTTGCTATTTCAACCTCTCGTGGATATGATGCAGGAAAGATGAATTTTGTTCAAAAGTCAACAGATACTTATGAATTTATTGGTCGAACACAAACCGATTATGGACTTCAAGGATATGTAAAAAAATTAGATTCAAAACCAAATAAAGCTCACTGCATTTCCATAAGTCAGATAGGAGCTATTCATGCACAGTTAAGACAAAAAGAATGGTATTCTAGTCAGAATATGTTTATACTGGAACCTAACATTAAAAAATTGTTTAATCAATGGTTGATTGTAGCAATCAATAGAGCGTTATCGAAATATAGTGGGTATTCTAGTTATCCTACTTTATCTTCGTTGAAAGAGGAGATTATCCTACTTCCAACATGTAACAATCAGATAGACTTTGAATTTATGGAGTCCTTTATAGCGGAGCTAGAGGCAGAGCGTATAGCGGAGCTATCCGCTTACTTAAAAGTAAGCGGATTGGACAATTATGAATTATCTGCTGAAGAGCTGAAAGCTCTTCAAGATTATGATTCTATGGAGTGGAGAGAATATCGTATTGGTAGCCTATTTAGTCGTATCAGTACCAAGAAATTACCTTACAAAGCTAAAGACTTATCAACAGAAGCGATTGATAATTACGATTTACCTTGTTTGACTTCTAGCTTTAGAAACCAAGGTTTGAACTATTTTGCTCCAAAAGAAGGTGCAACGATCTTAAAAGATGTGATTTCTATTCCATCCAACAGTGATGTGTATAGAGCATATTTCCAGTCAAGAGAATTTACTGTTTTATCAGACGCTTATGCGATTAAATGGGCTGATGAAGATCAGGAACTATCCAATTACCAGTACCTCTTCATAGTCAGAGCTATCAACAAAGTAACTGACCTACCAATTTATTCTTATAAGATGAAACTTGGTGGCTGGAATGTTGTTAAAAATAAGAATATTGCTTTGCCAGTTATAAATGATGAAATAGCATTTGATTTCATGGAAATCTTTGCAAGAGCTATATCAAAATTAGCTATAAAAGATGTGGTTCAGTATACAGATAACCGAATTGATGCAACTAAACAGATTGTAGAAAAACATAATGCGATTCAAAACTAAAGCCTATTTTGAAAAATTGACTAACTTTATTCCTCAACTTCCTAATAGAAATACATTAGTTAGGAAGAGAATCTAAATTTAAAATCGTCTTAGCATTTCGTGAAAATTTACGAAATGCTTTTTTGTTTTATGATGATTAACTAGAATTCAGAGTCAGAAATCTAATGATCTTAGAAGATTATAGAGTTATATATGTTATTTAACAAGATGAAAAACTCCTATTTTATCTTGTTTAAAAGACCCATGTTCCATTTTGCCTATCATAGTTTTACATCTCATACTCGGTGGTTTAAAATAGAATAGAGAACATAAATAAAAAATATATCAATTTTTGAAAGGAAATAGTAATAAATTGAAATTAAATATTGAGGGAATATTAGCAAAAGAAGTATCAGAAAATTTTTCTTACTATTTAGAACGTTCAATATATAAGAGAAGTACCTTCCCAGGCAATAATGGTGACTTAAAAAGAATTGAACAAAACGATAGAATTGTCGAACATAGAAAACATAAAGGGAAAGAAATAGCTTCAAGTTTAATTACTGAAGGATTCGTTCAATCATGTGAAGAAAATCTAAAATGTTCAAAAATGGATTTGTTTTTTGGAGGCAAGGTAAAGTTGGTTAACCTTGTGCAGTCACTTTTTTATGATGCGTGTAATATAGCTTTAGTACATGATTTAGACATAATTGAGGAGAAAAACCCACAATTTGAACTTTGTCCATATGAAAGATGTGACAAAAGGCTTCAGCAAAGTATGCTTGAATTATTTTCTTTATCCGGAGAATTTTGTGTGAATAGGGAAAACTTTTGTGAGAAAACTTTTCCAATGATGTTTTATTATGATTATGATTCTAATGGTGAATGCCATTTTAGTACATATCATTTTGAGAGTATTAAAATAGAGAAGAAACGACATAGAAAGCAATTAATGGGAATATCTTTAAGAAGAAATGAATTATTTAGATTCTTATGGTCCTTTGGAAAGGAAGAGCTATTGCGTTCATTTACTGAAAAAATTATCAACTTTTTAGTGACCGTCCCAATAGGTTCAGATAGAAAGCCAATCAAATTTCATGAACTTAATAATAGAGTTTCGGACTGGCTTAATGAAGATGTAGCAACTATTATTATTCCAAATATTAAAAGTAGACTTGAGAATAGCACCTTGTTTTCTTACGGGATAGAGGTTAAGTGTTTGCTTAGAATAAGGAATAGTATTCTAAAGGATTACTCAGCAATTAAAGAGGATTCAAAAGTTAGAGTAGATATTATAGAAAAAGGAAGTAATAATAGCGTCGATTATAAAAACAGGATAATAGCCAAACATCAAGTTCCGTACAGTGATTTATTGTATTTTCTTATAGATGCAAAAAATAAGGGATATGATACTAAAGTTTATAACTGGAAGTATGATAAAAATGCTATGGAATTTTTGGGAAAAAGCAGAGTTCAAGATATTGATTTGCAGATTATGGATTGTATCATGAAGCAGAGAATGTATTTGGACTTAGTTCCTGAAGGTTCAGAAATGAATATTATCTAATGCTATATAGTAAGAAAGATAAAAATTTTAATTACTTAATAATAAAAAGAGAGGGGGGAACCTCTCTTTTTATTATTATTGGCTTTAGTTTTAACTATGCATTATATTTTTCAAAATAATACTTTAGTCAATATAAAAAATTCGTTATTAAGTTCGTTAGAGAGAATAATTCTTTTAACGAATATCATAATTTTATAAAAAAGTATTTAAGCTATAATAGTCTTGTCGAATGAATGAGCTCATATTTGACAACGATTTTATAGAAATTTAAAAGAGGTACATTACATGAAAACAAAAAATCGTAAAAATGGCTACTCAGCTAATACTGCAAAACAATATGTCGATCAAAAACAAGCGATTCATTGCTTGAGTACTGAATTCGAAGCACAAATTAAGTTCGAGGACGGTCAGCCAACCGGAGAGATTATCGGGCACAAGGCCTGGTTTTCTCAGAAAGGTTTGCCACCTTTTCAAGTGAAGTTTGAATCTGAAGTTGCTCTACCGTCATATCTAGCGATGGTAGACTTTGATGGATTAGAAGCCTGTGAAGTTGGCTACAATGTCTATTTTCGTGCAAATGGCATCAAAGAGGTTAAATAATGACTGATAAAGAGCTTGCTCAATACTTGCTCCAAGCCCTAAATATGGGGCTTGGAGCTATCATGCAAGGGGAAACTAGCTATACAAATAGTTTTGATATTAAAATTATGAAAGATGGATTTCTATTTATCCCACGATTGCCAGCTGGGTACATCATTGATGATAATCTTTATCAAAAGATTTTTCTAATAGCTAATGCTGCTCTTTATCCACGATATACAGTTCTCAAACAGAATTCTGCTTACTTTCTTGCTCTGGAAACGGATGATATACATGTACAACGAGGTTTGTTTTTCCCGTGGAAAGAAGGGATTTCTGAAAGGCTTGTAATTTCAGATTTGGATCAATTTGTCTTGAAACAAGAATATAACATCATTCCGATTATGAAAAATCTAACTCTGGATTTTAATAAAGTAACTTCTGTAGCTATCGCAGGAAATAGTGGTTCAGGGAAATCTTATGCTTTGACTTATTTTCTGAGTTTACTGAAAAAATTCTCGGATTTAATCATTGTCGATCCCAAATTTGATACACCTTCTAGATGGGCACGTGAAAATGAGATTGCAGTCATTCATCCAATGCGTAATCGTTCAAAGTCAGATTTTGTATCGGAGATAAATGAAAATCTAAGCTCATGTTTGAATCTTATCCAAGAACGTCAAGAAATTCTCTATGATAATCCTGACCAAGAGTTTAAGCATTTAACTATTGTAATAGACGAAGTTCTCGCACTTTCTGAAGGCGTCAATAAAACGATAAAAGAGTCTTTCTTTTCACTCTTATCACAAGTTGCTTTGCTGGGACGAGCAACTAGAGTCCATCTTCTACTAGTTAGTCAGCGTTTCGATCACAACACAATCCCAGTTTCTGTTCGAGAGCAACTGAATGTATTGATTCAAATTGGAAATATCAATAAGAAAACAACACAATTTTTGTTCCCAGACCTTGATCCAGAAGGTATTGTGATTCCAATTGGAAAAGGTACAGGGTTAATTCAAATCATTGATAATGAGCATCCTTATCAAGTTCTTCCCTTACTATGCCCGACTTATTTCACAAAGAAAGGTATTTTATGATTGTCAAAACGAATTTTTTTCAAAGAACATTTAATTTTACAGTAGTACTACTTACGTATGGTTTGTTTTTCTTTTTATTGAGCCTATGTTTTAGGTTCACGCAAGATTTATTGGGAAATGCTCAAAGCACATACTTATCAGAGTTGTTTGCGACTATAAGTAGTTGGTTAAGTCAAGGTGAGTACTATACAAAAATCATAGCTATTCTAATGTCATTAATCGCAGTACTATTAATCACAATTGAGTTAATTTTACGATTTCTTTATGACACACCTAACAACTACTTTAGATCTGCTTATCAAACACTTCGCCTCATTCAGTTTTTGAGACAAGACGAGAATTCTCAACTAGCCTTTTCAATCGATAATTCATCTACTGTAACCAGGTTCAATCCTATTCTTAGAAAATTCAATAGAGCTACATCTAAGTGCGTTGTTGATGTAAGAAAAGATTCTGTGACGATTTTGATTAAGTATCCAAAGACCCAACAGGCTCAGAAATTACTGAGAGAAATGGAGGGCTACATAAAAGAAGAAATTTCTAGTCGAAATCCAGGCTATTATTTCTCTGCACCAGACAGGAAAGGAAATAAGCTCTGGTTTAAATCTACAAAAAGATAATAATTTGGCAGTGCTTGGTTCACGTAGTGAAGACCAGAAGTACTGCCTTGTCATGAAATCTAATTGGCAGATACACTGGGGCTACTACGACCCCCAGTGTATCAGTAATCAATAATCACATGAATTGCAAACAACTTAAAAATACTATTTGAAGGGAGGTATTCATGGCCAAAGATAAACGTTCAAATAAATGGGCATTTCTGATTTATCAAGAAAGTACACCAGAAAATTACTTAGATATTCTTGAAGAAATGCATATTCCATTTGTCTTGAGCCCTTGGCATGACAAAGACATTAACAAAGAAACTGGAGAATTTAAAAAAGCGCATAAGCACGGGGTCCTATTTTTCGAATCACTTAAAAGCTATACACAGGTCTCAGATCTTCTAACTGAAAGGCTCAATGCTCCTTCTCACGTGGAAGTAGTCATGTCACCAAAGGGGATGTATGATTATTTCATACACGCAGAGAATCGTGACAAAACACTTTACAATATGGATGAGATTGAATCTGGTTGTGGTTTTGACTTAGGTCAATTTCTCGTTAGTAATAACAATGATCAATTTCTTTCAACTGTGATTGATATCATTGAAGAACACAACTTTACTGAGTTTAACAATCTTGTTAGATATGCACGAGTTGAGAATCCGTCATTGTTGAATCTCGTTATTGATAAGACGTACTTTTTCGCAAAATATCTGGATTCTCGTAGACACTCCAGTCATAGAAAGGAGAGTAAAAAATGACGAATAATGAACTCATAAAGTTGAATCAAATTGAACAGATTTTGAATTGTTTGCTTGCTTTGATGCAGAAACAAGAAGCTACTCAAAAGCATGTAAGTATACTTACTCAGAAAGAGCTGCTTTCGATACTTAAGATTTCACCAAACACCTTGAAGTCTTGGGAGAATACAGGGCTTAAACGATTGGAACCACCCATCGAGGGAGCTAGAACTGTTTACTACAAAATGGAGGATGTGCTGAACTATTTAACTCCTTAATTTTAAAAATGTGCTAAAATAGTAATATCACATAGAATAATGTGAGGTTGTTATTTTAGCCTTTTATATCCGAACGTGAAAGGCTACTATGCAGAAAGAAACTATCATTCACAACAATCGAAAAGTCATTAAAACTACCAAGAGTAACGGAACTATTAGCTATACGCAACGTGGTGTGTATATTGGTGTAGACGTTAAAACAGGGAAAAAAGTTACATCATCTATTACTGCTAAAACTCTAAAAAGTCTTGATAGGAAAATCATTCAAGCTCGGATTGATTTTGAAGCGAAGGGATCAACTTTGAAAGAGACCTTGTTGATTAATAACTTCGAGGAGTTAGCGGAAGCCTGGTTTGTCAGTTTTGTAACTTGGGTGACTTCTCAGAATACAATCAACCGAGTTCGAAGCTATCTTGATACCTATATCATCCCTAAGTTTGGAGAATATAGGCCTGAAGAAATAAAATCTGCAGATATTCAGATCTGGGTTAACAAATTAGCTCAACAATCTAAAAAGTCTGTTGAATCAGGTGTTAAAAAATCCAAAAAAGGACACGCAAAAGATTTCGGCGCAGTTATCTATAAGCTTAGTGATATTTTTGATTATGGAATCACGAATTTCGAACTTTCTCATAATCCAGCTCGAACAGTAAAAATCCCTCCAAAACCGAAGGTGGTAAAGGAGAGAATCATGGTGTTACATGGAGAGGACTTGGCTACTTGGCTGAACTATCTTGATACTCTTCCTGATACTAGAGCAAATCGAAGATTCAAAGTTATCTGCGACACGCTGTTAGCTTCTGCGCTCCGAATCAATGAACTTCTTGCTTTATCAATCCATGATCTCGATTTTGATTCCAATGAAATCATCGTTAACAAGACGCTGATGTGGAAAGCTGGAAATAAGAAACTTGGGATTAAGGGTGAGATTGTTTGTAAGAACAGTGCCAAAACTGATTCTGGTAACAGAAGAGTTGCAGTCCCGAGACAAGTCTTAGATGACTTGAAAGCTTTTCGTGCTGAGATGAGTGACTACTTTGTGAGTCATGATTTACCAACTGTGGATCTAATTTTCCCGACAATTTACGGGAACTATATGTGTGATAGAAATGAACGTGCAACGCTTAAAAAGCGCTTGACCGAGTTAGGACTGCCAAATTATGGTTTTCATCTTTTCCGTCATACACACGCTTCTTTGATGCTGAATGCTGGTGCTAACTGGAAAGAGCTCCAGATACGAATGGGACATAAGTCGATTAAAACGACTATGGACACTTATGCTGAATTGGCACCGAAAAAGAAGGCAGAAGCAGTTGAAATCTACCTCAAAGAAATTGCAAAATTGACGGCTTAGCAAAATGACTACATTTATGACTACATTTTCTAAAGAACAATCTAAAAACGTTGATATAACGGCGTTTAAAGGGTACTAAAATAACATTCACAACCTTTACAGAAGTTAAATAAGCACACCTACCTCAAAACGCCTTACTGGGCGTTTTTTGCTTTATTGGTAAGCAATCTATAGCTTTTCAGGAGAGATTTATGGCGTTTTATCTTTGGATGTTTTCTCTACTTTTTATCTTTCACGATATGGAAGAAATTATCGGTCTTGTCACTTGGATTCACCTCAACGAAACCTTGCTGGCTCAAAAGGCTCCAGCTATTCTCAAGATTCACAAAGGAATTACAACAGAGGGATTTGCCCTTGCTGTTTTTGAGGAGTTTATTCTTGTCTTATTCATCACTTTGTTAGCCTATTTTACTCAATCTAGAGCGCTCGAATTAGTTTGGTTAGGAGGATTTGTAGCATTTGCGCTTCATCTCTTGCTCCATATCGGACAATCAATCCTTCTTCGCAAGTATATCCCCGCTCTAATTACTTCTATCCTTTGTTTTCCTATCAGTGCTTATTTGATTATCGACATTGTACATTTATGGCAGGTTTCGACTAGCGAATTTTTCCTATTTTCACTGGTCGGTTCAGGCATCATCGTCATCAATCTCCTCTTTGCTCTCTGGCTCGGGAAAAAGTATTCCGTCTGGCTTGCCCATAACCATTAACAAAATTTCCTTGCAATTTCAATTTGCAGGGAATTTTTTATCCTCCTTCACAGTTAAGAAGTGTTCTATAGTTTTTTAAGACAAAGCAAAAAGCCCACTGTTGTAGGCTTTCTGTAAGTTTTTTCTTAAAATTAAAGCATCTTATTGTATTGCCGAAAGTTGATAATGCTAGGCTTCTTTAGATAGCTCTAACCATTGATACATAAGGTTTTACAGGGAATTTAGTTTTATTCTGTATTCTTAAGTTTTCTTTCTATCTAAGCAAAAAACTAAGCAAAAAAGAGCTTTTTCAGCTCTACCAATCGATGAGTTCAGCAGGCAAGAAACTAGCACGGTCAAACGTGCTTTTTTGTTTTCTGATGAAATATGTACATACTTTTCCATACTTTAATTTCTGATTGCTGATAGGTAAATTATACCATGAAGCGCGTGCTTTATGATGTTATACCTGTAACTCTTTGCCTTCATCTTCAAACATAATTGTAGGAACTTCTAGCACCTCACAAAAGCCCTCAGATTTGCTTCTAAGGGCTTGGCTATACAGAAGGATAGGCGGGACCGCCGAATGTCGCCCGCATTTCTCGACCCACTAGCTAAGTGGCGCGTTGGAGGCGGATACTTTTCAACCTCTATCCTCTATGTTTTGATTATATCACATTTTTCTCAATTTTAAAGATTATCAATAGTATCCTTGATACTCTGCCATAGTTCTTCGTTACTTAATCCTGCGTATTTCTTTTCTATTTCCTCAATAGGAAGAATAGTAATCTCATCAGGTTGAGAAAGCCAAAACTTCTCTTCTTCCTTGGTTAAAGTATAAGGCATAACTAATCAATCCTCTCCAGTTTAAGTGTTCTTACAAACTCTTCCCATTCGTGATCCAAGTCCTCAACGATTTTGTTTTTATTTCGTTCGCTGGCTTTTTTTAACAATTCATCCAGATTGTCGTCTTCAGCTTCTGGCCAATCATAATCATACTTCTCAATCATGTCAATCAATCCTTCCAAATTCAAATTCAAACGCTTCACATAAAATTTTAAGTATTTTCTCTTACGCTATGACTTAATTATAAACTTTCCTATCCTAATATTCAATCAACAAAACACCGTCTCGATAGCTTTTAGCAAAGTCTAGCAGCATCTCAGCCTTGAGACGTTCATACTCAGATTTATCAATCTCTAGTCTCTCGTATAACTGCCATAACTTTAAAACCTCTTTTGTTTGTCTTGTAAAGAGATTGGTGAATATCTCACGTCGTACATCATCTAGATTGTCCCTGAAGGCTTCAATCACACCTATCAACTCTTCAGCTTTGGCTCTAAACGCTCCATCTTGGTCGTCTAGACTCAATTTTACCAGCGATGGATAGCTTTTTAGAAATCTGTATACCTGTTTGACTGTCTCTTTTTTATCAATCTGCATTTACCATACCTGCCAAGTGGTCTAAAGCTTGCTTCCTAATTCTATATACGTTAACCTTGCTTATCTTCATCTCCCTATAAATCTGAGCCAAAGGGAGGTTATTCACATATAACATTGTCAATACTAACCATTCTTCGATTTCATCTAACTGATCTATCATCTCCATTACTTCTATACGTTCGCTAGTAATAGCTTGTATTTGCTTCGCTATCTTATCTCTTAATTCCAAAGTTTCAAGCAGTTTATTTTCAGCGTTATTATTTTTACTTGTAGTAACCCGTGTTTGATATTGGTTAGTTCCTGCAAGCAGTCCACTTTCTAAACTCTGGTACTTTAGCTGCAGTCGCTGGATAAGGTCGTTCCCTTTCTTTACTCTTTTTAGTTGTTCCTCTATTTCTTTAATGGTCAAGTTGATACTCCTTCATGGTATAATAGTTTTAAGGAATAATTTATAAAGGAGTCAGCCCTGTGCTGGCTTTTTTTCGTTTTCTCGATGTTCGTTCGTGGTTCAAGGCTTAATCTGTTTCCCGTGAGAAAAAATGTATAATGACGGTGTGAAGTTCATAGAAGCGCATGGGTGGAGGAGATACCCCCCACTATGTTATAAAATTGGATAATTGAGTAGTAGCTTTATCGGTCAAAAAATCAAGCTAAACACCTAGTAATACTACATTCTACCAACTTCAAAAACATTTCAAAAAGGGAATTTTCTGCACAAAAGAGGGCAGCGTTCTTATATCCGAACAACACCTACCCCCGTCTAAAAATAAAGGGGGTATCTCTGCCTCATATCTCGCCTTCATACCTGCTTAGTATCTTGTAATTGATTAAAGCTAAACAATATTTATATAACTATTTTTTCCCTTGATCTTGATTAAGATTTGTTTGGAAATGCTCCAAAAAACTACTTCAAATTACTCAATCCATTCAGCCAAAATCTATCCCCTTTTCTGGTGTAGTTAACAAACTTTTGATAATGCTTGTAATATCGTTTCTGTTTCATGTATTTTGGTCTTTCAGGAAAACTGTCAAACATATATCCACCACGTCTAGGACTCCAACCTGGTTCTACCTTTCTAGCTTCCCTCAGCGCAAGCTCCCAATAGTATTGGCAATCTGTCTTACTTCGGTTCAGTGTTGATTTGTGTATTTTCTGGCATGATCCACAACCATATAGCAAAAGTCTCTTATAGAGTTTTCTACATCGATTACCACAAATAGGACAGACAAAGAAGTAGCGATTGCCTCCCTTGGTTCCTGGTATTCTCGCTAAATCAAAATGATCACGTTCAAAGGTGATATAAAGGTTATCTAAGTCTATTTCTAGTTTTCTACCGTCCAACTCAGCTATACCCTGACTGATATTCTTGTTTTTCATTGGCTTTATAAATGTCTCTATGGTTATTGATTTTATAATTTCCATTCGTTCAAAATACCTTTATATATAGAAAAACCCAAATCGATTGGGTTTAGTAGTAATGAAACCACAAAAAGAGGCTGGTGCCTCTCTTGATAGTTCTAGCTTTCTGCCTCAGCCAAATAATCAGCAAGGCCTTTATATTCGCCTTCTACGTCCAACTTTTGGAGTAGGCTAATACTTTCATCGCCCAGCATTTCCAACGTACCAAAAGCGGTCATAGAGTCCATAGGGATACGTTTATCAGAAAGCAAGCGATCAGCATAGTCTAATAGTTCCAGCTCGTAGTTTGTGACCTTATTCAGCAAACTCTCAAAATCCTCCGACTCTTTGAGTTGAAGCACGCGCTCCTGTTTATAACGTTCTTCAAATGCTTCAAGCTCCTCTGGTTGATTGTAATAGTCCTTGAAACTGTCACAAATGCGCTTGAAGGTCTTGTTTAGCTTGTTATCCTCCACATACTCAGCGACCAGCGTTCCCTTATCCTTGTAAGTCAATGAAATTGTAGGCTGGCAATATGTTCCAGTCATATATCCCAGTAGCGCGTGACCTGCTACCATAGCAGTATCTAGGTCTTTAAAATCGTAAGTGAAATTGAATGTTTTTGCTTTGTCAGAAAATGTTTTTAATGTCATGTTGTTTCTCCTATTCTTATTTTAAGGTAAATTATGTAATTTTTGCAATCTGTTGACCTTCTTTGGTGTTTTGTTGACCTTCTAGGTAACACGGTTCAGCTATACTCCCCCAAGGGGTTAGGTCACTTTGTTACCATGTTGACCTTCTTTTGAAGTCCTTGCCCTTATATATAAAATATATCTATTTCATTTACATTCTTGTTTTTAAAAAGAAGGTAACAAGGTCAACATAAGGGCTATAATACTAGTACTATCAAGGGTTTAGGATGTTGACCTTCTTTAAAAAAAGGTCAACAAGAAGGTCAACATTATTCTTTTTTAGTTATAGCGTGATTCACTCGACCCAGTTTAGGTCTTTCAAACTCCAACGGATCTAGTTTGTCAAAATCTTCAAATCTAACACGAGCTTTTTTTAGTTGATACTTATTAGGTGTTAACTGTTGTAAGTGTCTTATCGTTTCTTTTCCTGCCCCATAAACATTAGGCTTGGCTATCCCCATGTCCTCAGCATAATGCTTTAGTGATCTGGTCAGTATAAAAACGGGTACTACATCCAGCTCATGCCAACCTTTTTCCATGTATTCATGCTTAACCCATGAAAGTAAGTAGTCATTATCCTCTTGGTATTCTTCTAGCAGGTCTTTGACTGATTGAGGTTCGATAAAGTGAGTAAATGGCTCTTGATTGATAGCTTTGTATAGGGCATATTCTAGGACTTCCTTATTTGCTAAAAACTCATTTTTTATCCAAGGCTTTTCCTTTGCCCCGTTAAAGTCAGCATTGAAAGGTACGATCATAATTCTACGATACCAGCCTTTTGTCTTGTTGCCACCATTGGGGATATAGTTGCCTGAAAAGATATTGAATAGCTTAAAGGTAGCTTCAAAAGCTGGCCGACCTTTTGGATTGACTAGCACGGTGTCCCCACTAGTGATACTCATTAAATCAGACGGATTTTTCAAGTATTCGTTAGGCGCTTCGTCTCCAATATTACAAACCTTACCTACCAAGGTCTCCAAGTTATGCTTTTCTCCGAACTGTGCAGGCTTTAAGGCTGATATATTGCTTTCCCCTATCAGATTGATAAGGAAGCGCTGAAATGTCCCTTTACCATTATTACCGTCCCCGTAGAAGATAGCAAACTTATTTCGGGTATGGTTAGGGTTAATAGCTTCAAGGATAATCTGCCAAAACAGTGTTACCAGTTCACTATCATTACAAGCGATTGAGTTTAGCCAATCATCAAAAGTTTTGCCCTCTCTATCTGTTGGGACTCGTTTAGGCGCGTGGTAGGCCGTGCTTATCTTACTTGTAATTACATACTTAGGACTAAAGGGGAGTAGTTCCTTAGTTTCTAAGTTGATAATTCCGTTATGTACGGGAATGAGGTTGGAACTTTCTAAAGGCTTTTGTATCTTTGTCAATGTTCTAACCATTAACTTAATCTGAGGCCACTCTCTGGGTTTAATTCTCACATCAAAAGTTTTACATAAAAGATTGAAAAGATCATTACTAGCGGTATAGATACCCTCGTCTAAATCATAGATATAGAGTAGGCTATAATCAGGAACATTGCTCTTACTGATAAAAGTAAATATGACAATCTCGCTCAGTATTTTAGCAACGGTGAATGTTTGGGGCATAGCGACCTTTTCGGTAACGTCCCCTGTGGACTCGTTTACTTTAGTTTCGGTATGTTCTGCCCGCCATTCTTCACCAGCTTTAAAGATACGATTTTCTAATTCCTTCATAGTTCTAGGAGGCTGTTCTTGTTCTCTCACCTCCAAGATTTCACTTTTTAGGTTTTCTAATTCTTCTAGTTCTATGGTTCTACCCTCTCTTTCTGTATTCTGCCCGTGCTATGCTACTGAATGTACGATCTAGTTCCTCGATTGGTAAAGGTTCAGCAGTCACGCTATTGGCTATCTTTGTAAGTTCGTAGGCGGTCTCTAGATCACAATCAACCCACTTGTTAAAGAGCAAGCCTACAAAGCGGGTCACTGCCACGTTACGCCCTCCCTTGTCTCCAAATCCGTTGAAAAGCGTGTCAATAATTCTCATGGTCATCGATCTCTGGTCACTCGTTCTGGGTGTGAATTTTCCAGTATTTTCTTGCTTCGCTCTTGGTTCAACCTTGGGGACTGGATAATCTAGGCCATGCTCTACAATTTTTTGATAGTCCGCTGGGTCTCCTGTTGTGACTGGTAGGCCCTGGAGTTGGGACCAGGTTAGACTAGCCATGTCAAAGGGTAGTCCAATCTTGTCAGCAATCTCTTTCACTACCTGCTTATAGGTTGCCTCATTCATCACGTTGTCAGGCTTCACCACAAGGCGAAAACGGGGTTTTTCTGGGCTATGTTTGATAGTCGGGTATAAGATATAGGAATAGCCAAACAAAGCGCTGGAAATGGCTTCTATGAAGCCCTCAGACGTCCCTTGTATATCGTCATAATCAAGGAAAATCAAATCCCGATAGATTAGGCTGGAATTGTTTCGCTTGTAACTGCCATTCTTTTCTGGTGTTACTTTCCCGCTGATACAGTAAGGCGCTTGTGTACGTTTGAAGTCTTCGATATTTACCTCTTCAGGGACTACCAAAGGCTTAAAACGTTCAATATACTCAAACGACCCAATCTTATCAAATGGATAGACAAGATTATTTTGAAAGCCTTTAGCCTCGTAAATTGTCATACTATCTCCCCTTTTTGCGCTTCTTTTTTAACTTCTTCAGTAGCTTTTGTTCTTTAACCTGTTCCAAAGATTTCCCACGGTACTTATACAATTTAATGTCATGATAATGCCCTCTACCTTGTGCTGGGTGTGTGTTATATCTAGCCATTCTCCACCCCCAGAAACTTCCAGATGTCAGAAATTCTATAATAGATTTTCCTAGTATCTTCTAGTGGGGGCTGGTATCGTCTTAGCCCAGCATCTTCCCACTTTTGGAGTGTCTTGTACTTTATATCTAGCTCGTCCATGGCTTCCTGAGCTGAGATTAAACCTGTCAGTCGTGGCTTGTGTATATCACGCGCCTCCAGGTATTTTTCTACAAGGTTTAAAACACCATGGGCTAACTCGTTTTCGCTTTCTTTGCTTAAACTAAACATAGTCTTCTGCCCCCTTCAGTAGTAGCTTATAGCTCTCTAAATCGGCATTCAAAAGGACAGTCAGACGCTTCTGCTCCTCTTGTACTTGGTTATAGAATGCCTTTGCTCCGTCTAGTAGCTCCTCTTTGTTAGCTGGGATAAAGTAGCCTCTGAAAGCCCCATGACGTACCCCAACGATAGGAACGCCGTAGCGCGTGATCAGACGGCTGATAATGTCCTGGACGGTTCTTTCTGCTAGTTTAGTGATTAAGCTGATTTCAGCCCCAGTGATAGAGTTCTCAGCCCCTACCTTGATTAGTTTTAATACTCGCTTGTCATTCAGTGTTAGATTCATTCAATTCCTCCCCATACATTGACCCCTGCAAGTTGAATATAACGCCCATAATCAGGGCTTAAATCCTCGCTAGGTGTTTCTATTGTCTGTTTGCTTTCTCGCTCAATTTGGGCGCTTTTTTTGCGGTCTCGGTGGTTTAGATAAAGCAGTAAGCCAATCAATACCACAACAAAGACAATCGCCTGTGTGTTGCTTAAATCTAGTTCATTCATGCTATGACCTCGCTTGATAGCTCTTGATGTAGTCCACTTGGTCGCTTCGTCCCATCTTCAGGAAGTCGTCCACCTCTTCGGTGCTTACTTTTCGATCTACAAAATCAGCAATAAACTGGAAGAGGTTAGGATTTTCTGCCTTGATCTTAGCCATTCGTTTATCAAATTCTGCTTGTGTCATGTTGTCTAGATCTAGTGTCATTGCATTGCCTCCTCAAACTGCTCTATAAGATGATCTTCACTTACTTTCTGATTAGCATTTTTAGAATTAAAAAGAATATCTTTTAAGGTTATAGTAGCCTCTAAATACTCCTTTTCAGCATATTCTATATACGCCTGCTGCTCTGCTTCGTTGTCAAAAAAGTGCTTGGCTTGGCGTTTAAAGAAGGCTTGGCGCATAGCGTCCATTTCAAAAATACCAGGGTGGAAAAACATTCCCGTAGTGCTCTTAGAGACTGCCTCGATTTTATGGCTTGCATTCAATTCAGGAAGTTCAATCCAAAGTAAACGGGATAAATCTTCTTTGATTGATTTTGTCTGATTTGCCAATAAAGAAAGTCTTCTTAGGCCATTTTTTTCGCTAATTTCTCGCATTTCTACGCTAATTCTGTCTATACGTCTAGTTAAATTCTCGTATGTTGTTTCTGCCATGGTGTTTGCTCCTTTTTCTATGTTTGTGTAATTGCCCTTTCGGCCTTTTAATTGTCGTTTCCTATACATGATTAGCACCACTCCAAACGCTGGGCGATTGCCCCAAGTTGGCGAACTCTTGGAGTGATAACCAGTTTAAAGAGTTAGCGCTCTCCGTATGGTCAAAATGTCCTAGATATGCTATAATCTAGTTATAAATCTTTACTAAAACTTCTTTAATAATAGCTTGCCTGCTTTTTGTTAAATTCGTTTTAGTGTTAGTGTGAAAGGCTTTGCTGATTGGTCTCGGTAAGCCTTTTTTGTTTCAATCACGCGCATTTAGTGCGTGGTTTTTTATTTCTGAATACCATGGACTTGATTTCTTGATAACTCATATTCAAGCCAATCATGGCTATTACCATGTCCTCAAATGCCTGGTATTGCTCCAGCTCGTCACTGGTCAAGCTATCGATGCCATTATAGCCCCCACGTTCTTCCCTTAACTGCTTAGCGTTCCTGTCGGTTACTGCTTTTAGTAGCAGGTTGTTCATGGTGCTATGCGCGTGCTTGGGTTTTGCCTCCCATGTCTCTATACTGTCATGCAAGGTTTTTCTTTTTGGCTTTTCTAGCGCCCTCTGCATACGAAACTTAGAAAGTTCCTCACGCATTTCAAAGAAGGCTTTGACTAGGTTCATTTTGAACCGCCGTACAGGTTCGGTATTCTTTAGATAAGTGATCAGCAAGGTTGCCTGTTGTTCATTTAGGCGATAGATTTTCATTGGTCGCCCTCGCCCATCTAATTTACGCATTTCAAATGCGATAATTCCGTAGCTTTCAAAATCAGCTTTATGCTTTCTTAAAAGTTCTTGTATTGTGTGATGAGTAACCTCAGCACATTCAGCGATGATCTCGCTTGTAGTATACGGCTCTTTCTTGCCGTCCATGTAGACTAATTCCATTGGTTTGCTCCTTTCTAGCTATAAAATAGTTCATCTATGGTTATGTCTGATTTGATTTCTGCAACCATTGACTTAATCGCTAGGCGTTCCTTATCATTGAATGGCGTTTTACCTAATTCTTTGTTGTTGTATGACTGCAAAGAAATTTTTAGTTTGTCCGCCATCTGTTGCTGAGTCAGTCCTAACATAACCCGATAGCCTCGTAGTTTGCTCATAGATTTGCTCCTTTCTAAAAAATCCACCTCCATGAATAGATTGAAAGTGTGAAAGGTTGGAGATTGGCACATTTTTTATGTGCTTGATTGTATAATACACAATTATTTTTCGTACGTCAACTATTTTTTTAATTTTTGCACAAAAAAAATGTACTTTTTCTAAGATATAGTTTATAATCATCTGTGAAAGGTGTAATAAGACATGAATAGATTGAAAGAATTAAGACAAGAAAAAAAGCTATCTCAAAAAGAGTTAGCTGAAAATATCAGGGTTCATTATCGGACTCTTCAAAATTGGGAAAACGGAGAAAGCCAAATTAAACCAGAAAAAGCCCAGCAACTAGCTGACTTCTTCGGAGTAAGCGTTGGGTATCTATTGGGGTATATTGATGACTCGGAAATATATGATGATGAAGTGGTAATAGAACCTGAAAAGGGGATGATTTTAGCTTACTCTATGGAACGCTCTAACAAGAAGCTCCAGGAAAAGATGTTTAAAGACTTCATTACATTTTTCCGTGATAACACTATCTTTATCAGTGATAATGAAATTCTAGCTTTATACGCTATGGTGCAGGCTGCCGATCTCAATAATACCACGCCAAGAGGCATACAGTTTACCAATTTGATTTTTTCTGATAATGACGAAGCCAAACAAATAATCGATGATTACTCATTTATTTTCGGTAACGAGTTTACTAGAAATGATTTAGATGAGCAAATTCGCGGATATATCTCCGAAGAAACCAGAACTAAAGAAAAGACCGAAAAACTCTTGAAAGTCTTGAAATCAGCATATGGAGAACGCGACTACCTGAATTAGTAAGGTTACCATTGGTCAAGGGTAAAGCATATCATATATAGAGAAAATTAAAAAGCGATCAAAAGCATACCACGCGCCACAATGTTCAACAATCCTGAAGCGCGTGTGCGAATGCGTGTGCGAATAATCTACTTTCAAAAAAACCTTTAATAGCACTGTTAGCTAACTAAAAATAAACTATTTTTCCCGCGCGTGTGCGAATGCGTGTGCGAATCGATTGGAGAAAAAATGAGAAAATACGATATACAAAAATTGTTATTATCAGGGGAGAACCAAAGTGTTGAATTCAAAGAAGCTAAAAACTCTTTCCCTAAAGACGGTATGAAAACCATTTGCTCCTTTGCTAATACAAATGATGGATTACTAATTCTGGGAATATCAGAGAATACACAGAATAAAGAATTTTATATTTCTGGGGTCAATAATCCAGATAAAATACTTGATGATTTATATAGTTTAGTTAACAATCCTAAGAAAATTAACAGAAATGTAATAAATGAAGAAAGTGTTCAAGTTATAAATGAAAAAGGAAAGAGTATTATCATTATCCCTATTTATAAAGTTGATTATAAGGACAAACCAATATATCTAAACGAAAGTGTAACATCTACTTATTTCCGCCAAGGTACCGGAGATTTTAGATGTTCACAAGAACAAATCAACTCTATGTTAAGAGATTCCGCTAAGGAAAGTTTTGATAGCACACTTATTCAGGATTTTTCTATTTTAGACTTAGATACAGAAACAATAAAGCTATATAGAGAAAAGTTCGATAATATAAATGCGGAGCACCCTTTTTCAAAATTGGATAACGAACAATTTTTAATAAAAATAAATGCTTTACGAAGAGATCGCAAGGACGATAAAATAAAACCAACAGTTGCTGGACTATTAATTTTTGGTACACATAATTCAATAAAAGAGTTTATTCCACACTATAACGTAGAATATGTTCTAAAAGAGTTTTCTGAAAACAATCGCTTTAAAGATCGTGTGATTTATGATGGTACATGGGGGGAAGATAATCTTTTTAATTTCTTTTACCTAGTTATTGAAAAATTGTATCTAACTTTAAATGACAACTCTAACATTCAAGAAAATTCTATGAATAGAATTGGAATTTCAAAATTACGAATTGCAATTCGCGAGGCATTCATTAATAGCCTTATTCATAGCGACTATAAAAGCGAAAAAGGGATAATGATAATTAGATATTCTGATAGGTACATATTCACAAATGGCGGAACACTTAGAATTGACATAAAGGACTTTTTTAGTGGGGCACATTCTGATCCAAGAAACTACTTAATACAAGAAATTTTTAGATTTTTAAATTTATGTGAAAAAGCTGGAACTGGTATACCCAAAATAATGGAAGCCGTTAAAGAGAGTCATTTAAAGTATCCCAATTTACGAACTGAATTAGACTCAGTTGAACTTACATTATGGGATACTTCCCTTATAGATAACCTAGATATTGATAACGAATATGAGAAAAAAATATTAGAATTAATAATCGAAAACCGTTTCATAACAAGAGAGACTTTGGAAGAAAAACTAAAAATCCACAAAAATACAATTTTAAAATATTTAAAGAAATTAGTGGAAAAACAAGCTATCGATAAATTCAAATCCGGTAGACAATACGTATACTTTATTGCACAAAACCAAGATCCTGAATTTCAAAAATATAACCACATTGATGCTATGTATTCTCTACTGGAAGAAATGAAACGAAAATAAGGGTCTTATCGTAAGCCCTAGCATGATATAAACTACAATCTAAAACCTTTTTAATAATAGCTTGCCTGCTGATGTATTTTAGAAAGGTTTATCATCATGAAAATAACGCAACATAGTAAAAAAGACGGGTCAATAGTCTACCGCTCTAGTGTCTATCTGGGCATTGACCAGGTAACGGGTAAACAAGTCACAACGAAAGTCACGGGACGCACTAAAAAAGAGGTCAAGCAAAAAGCCCAAGACGCAATTATAGACTTTAAGGTAAACGGATCGACCAGGTTTCAAGCCTCTACTATATCCACCTACGAGGAGCTGGCTAGGCTATGGTGGGATAACCACAAGCATACAGTAAAGACAAATAGTCAGGACGCTACTAGAAGGCTCCTAGAAGGCCATGTTTTGCCTCTCTTTGGCTCATATAAGCTCGATAAGCTGACAACTCCACTTATTCAATCCATTGTCAACCGACTGGCAGAAAAGACTAATAAAGGAGAAGCTGGGGCGTATCTGCATTATGACAAAATCCACGCGCTTAACAAGCGTATTCTTCAATATGGTGTCATTATGCAAGCTATCCCATTCAATCCAGCCCGTGAGGTCTTGCTACCTCGAAACAATCAAAAAGCAAACCGCCACAAGATCAAACATTTTGACAATCAGGAACTTAAAAAGTTTCTTGACTATCTCGATAGTTTAGACAGTAACAAGTACCGCCATTTTTACGAGATTACACTTTACAAGTTTCTACTGGCCACTGGTTGCCGTATCAATGAGGCTCTAGCGCTTGAATGGTCAGATATTGACCTAGAAAATGCCATTGTCCACGTCACAAAGACTCTAAACTATAAGCAAGAAATCAATAGCCCAAAGTCAAAGTCTAGTTATCGGGATATAGATATAGATCAAGCAACTGTTAGCATGCTAAAACAGTACAAACGTAGACAAGTAAAAGAGGCTTGGCAACTTGGACGTACTGAAACGGTGGTCTTTTCTGACTTTATACATGAGTACCCCAATAATCGAACCTTACAAACCAGATTAAGAACCCACTTCAAACATGCTGACGTTCCTAACATTGGTTTTCATGGTTTCCGCCATACTCACGCCAGTCTCTTGCTTAACTCTGGAATACCTTACAAGGAACTTCAGCACCGCCTAGGTCATTCACAAATCAGTATGACCATGGATATATATAGCCACCTCTCAAAAGAGAACGCCAAAAAAGCCGTCTCATTCTTTGAAACGGCTATGAAATCAATCTAGCAAATATCTAAGCAAACCCAGAAATCGACGTTTTAAGACAAAGCAAAAAGCCCACTGTTGTAGGCTTTTTGTAAGATATTTCTTAAAATTAAAGCATTTTGTTGTAGAATTCAACGACAAGTGCTTCGTTGATTTCTGGGTTGATTTCGTCGCGTTCTGGCAAGCGAGTCAATGAACCTTCTAATTTTTCAGCATCGAATGATACGAATGCTGGACGTCCAAGAGTAGCTTCTACTGCTTCAAGGATTGCTGGAACTTTCAATGATTTTTCACGAACTGAGATCACTTGACCTGGAGTTACGCGGTATGATGGGATATCAACGCGTTTTCCGTCAACAAGGATGTGACCGTGGTTTACGAATTGACGAGCTTGACGACGAGTAGTCGCAAGACCAAGACGGTAAACAACGTTATCCAAACGACGTTCCAAAAGAAGCATGAAGTTGAAACCTAGGATTCCGCCTTTGATTTTTGTAGCTTGTACGAACAAGTTACGGAATTGTTTTTCACCTACACCGTAAGTGAAACGAAGTTTTTGTTTTTCAGCCAATTGCAAACCGTATTCTGACAATTTAGAACGGTTGTTTGGTCCGTGTTGTCCTGGTACGTAGTTACGACGTGCCAATTCTTTACCTGTACCTGTAAGTGAAAGGCCAAGGCGACGAGCTTGTTTCCAAGATGGTCCTGTATAACGTGACATGTGTATGTCCTCCTGATATAAATAATATTTCGGTGGAAATAGTCACTTAGAAAGCCCTGATTCGTGCAGATGCCCTTCGCCTAAACAGCCAAGGTTACTTGTCATAAGACACCTGTTGACGAGCTTCATGCTTTCCTGCTGCTATTTCACACAAAGGCTATTATACCATGAAAAGCTAGATTTGTAAAGGGATTTTACGCCTTTATTTCAAATTGAGGCTGAATGTAAACTTGCTTCCTAAGCCATATTGACTTTCTGCTGTGATTTCGCCACCAAGCTGATGGGCTAGTTCTCGTGCGATCGCAAGACCTAATCCATGTCCACCTGTCTTCATATTGCGCGAAGTTTCTACACGATAAAGTCGTTTAAAGATCTTTTCCAAATCTTCAGGAAGGATCCCCTGACCCTCGTCTTTCACACTGATTGTCAGCTCTTGTTCTGTTAATTGGGCAAGAACCTCAATTCTGGTTCCTGGTTCTGAATATTTAAAGGCATTGTTTAACAAATTGACCAGAATGCGAGAAAGTTTGTCAGAATGGCTCTTGATTTTCGCTGACTCAGGTGACACTTGAATGTAAACATCTCGCTCCTCTTGTTCAATCTGGAGTTGAAATTCACTCATTGACTCAATCAACAGCTGATCTAAAAATACCTCTTCGACTTCTTCATCAGCAGTATCTTGAGGTTGTGTATTGAGAGTCAAAACATCCAACTCCTCCACTAGCTTGTTTAGACGCTCAGTTTGTCGACCAATCGTGGCTAAGTAGTGGAACCGCTCCTCTTCCTTAATCATTCCATCTAGAATTCCCTCCACAGTAACCTGAATGGAGGTAATGGGAGTTTTAATATCGTGAGAGAGCTGCGCAATCATCATTCTCTTTTCTTGCTCGCTCTCATCAAGTGATTGAAAGGTAGCCTGCAAATTGTGGGACATGTCATTAAAAGCCTGCCCCAGCTCTTGAAATTCTAATGGGCCTTTGGTTTCGATTTCTGTACTGAAATCCTTGCTGGCTATATCCTGAGCTTGTTTTTTCAAATGTTTCAGAGAAGAGAACACAGGCGACAAAAGAAAGATGCTCACTGCAGCGCCAATGAAACTAGCAATCAAGGTCATTCCAACTAGAAAGTAAACTTCGCTTTTCTCGATCAACATTCGTTGGACTGCCCAGAAAACGACCAAAATCGTTAGTAGAGTCGACACTAGATACCCCACTAAAATATAGTTTTTTAATTTCATTTTCTACCTCTTGGTCTTTCCATCTTATAGCCCAAACCCCAGACAGTTTTGATAGCAGGAGCATTTGAATTTGTATACTTGGTCAACTCTTGCCTCAAAGCATGGATATGAACATTGAGTGTATTAGTATCATCCACATAGTCCTCTTGCCATACCTTCTCGTAAAGTTCCGTCTTTGAAAAGACTCTCTCAGGATTGCTGGCTAATACCCATAGAAGTTCAAAGGATTTTACTGTCAATTCCAAAGGTTGCTCCCCAATGCGAACCTCATGAGTCACATGGTTGATTACCAAGTCACCAAACTCGATTTGTTCTGTCTCTCTTCCACGGCTAAGGCGACGCAAAATATTATTCACTCTTAAAACTAATTCGCGTGGACTAAAGGGTTTGACTATAAAATCATCTGCCCCCAAACTTAATCCATAAATCTTATCCTGTTCGCTCGTCTTAGCAGTTGTAAAGAGGAAGGGTTGATCCGGAGCGATATACTGAACTTCACTGATAAAATCATAACCGTCCATATTGGGCATCATAATATCTGTGATAATGAGGTCGATAGATTTTTTTCTGAAAAGTTCTAATCCCTCCTTACCATCATGGGCGACCAAAACATCGTAACCTGCCTGTATAAGATAGCGGTTTTGAATATCTAGAATATCTATCTCATCATCAACCAGCAAAATTGTCTTTTTCATCTGACACTCCTTCGATAAAAACAGTGTTATACTTGCTTTAGTATAACACTATTTTCTCTAATGTTTAAATGATTTGAATCTTAATCTTCTCGTTTGGTTGTCAAACCCAAGAGTCCAACAAGACCTGCCAAGGCTAGACCAAAGATACCAAGGCCAGCTGTAGCCGTTTTAGCTTCCCCAGTATTTGGTAGCATCGCTTTATCATCTTTTTTCATCATATTAGCCATTGGGCTAGAAGCTGGTTGATCTACTTTCATATCTGACATATGGTGATTTGTACCCATCATACCCTCAGTCGTACCTGTAGAGCCTGTTTCAGAAGGCTTCGTATTCATCTGACCTTGTTGAGATGGTATTGTCGCCATTTCTTTTCCACGAAGCTGAATCGTTACTTGACGAGTAGCAATCAGATTGGTCAAATCAGGTTTGCCATCTTTAGATCCATAGACTTTAACAGTAGCTTGGTAAGTGTGAGTGCCATTGGCACGAAGTTGGTCTAGAAGGGCTTGTCCTTCTTTGCCTGTCGTATTGCCATTCAAATCCACTTCGTAGAAATATTGGCCTTTAGCCAAGCCTTCAAGTGGCAATAGGGCAGGATTTTTAGCTGTTCCGTTGTCTGACCATGGGGCTTTGTCTGAAGCTTTTAACAAGAGGCGAGTCAACATACCATCTCCACCAAAAGCTTCGTACGGAATAACTTGGTTGACACCAGCCAAGAAAGGTCCAGGAACCTTAGCCTTATCAAGGTAGCTAGCTGGAACATCAATCATGTCTTTGACATTGTTAACAACAGACTCTTTAACCTGATTTGGTGTGGTCAAGCCATTCAAATTAACAGTCAAATCTTTAGTTGCTACCAGATTGGTTAAGTCAGGCTTGCCGTCTTTTGCACCGTACACCTTGATAGTAGCCTTATAGCTTTGTGTACCATTTTGTTTTAAGAGGTCAAGCAACTCTTTATCAGATTTGCCTTGGGTGCCAGCCAAGTCTACTTCGTAGAAGTAAAGGCCTTTGCCCAATTTTTCTACTGGTGGAAGAGCAGGATTTTTAGCTAAACCGTTGTCTGACCATGGAGCCTTATCAGAAGCTTTCAAGATCAGGCGAGTCAGCATGCCATCACCAGCGAAAAATTCGTATGGAATGACTTGGTTGACACCAGCTGTGAATGGTCCTGGGAAGTTGGCTTTATCCAAGTAAGTAGCTGGGACGTCTACTGTGTCTTTGGTGTTATCGGCCACGCCTTTTTGAACTTCAGCTGGAGTAGTCAAGCCATTCAAGTTTACTGTCAATTCTTTAGTCGCTACCAGATTAGTTAAGTCAGGCTTGCCATCTTTTGCACCGTACACCTTGATGGTAGCCTTATAGCTTTGTGTACCATTTTGTTTCAAGAGGCCAAGAAGATCTTTATCTGATTTGCCTTGAGTCCCTGCTAAATCCACTTCGTAGAAGTAAAGGCCTTTGCCCAATTTCTCTACTGGTGGGAGAGCGGGATTTTTAGCTGAACCATTGTCTGACCATGGAGCCTTATCAGATGCTTTCAAGATAAGGCGAGTTAACATGCCGTCTCCAGCGAAGAATTCGTATGGAATGACTTGATTGACACCAGCTGTAAATGGACCTGGGAAATTAGCCTTGTCAAGGTAACTAGCTGGGACATCTACTGTGTCTTTGGTGTTGTCAGCCACACCTTTTTGTACTTCAGCTGGAGTGGTTAAGCCATTCAAATTAACATCCAAATCTTTAGTTGCTACCAGATTAGTTAAGTCAGGTTTGCCGTCTTTTGCACCGTACACCTTGATGGTAGCCTTATAGCTTTGCGTACCATTTTGTTTCAATAGGTCAAGCAGCTCTTTATCAGATTTTCCTTGAGTACCTGCCAAATCCACTTCGTAGAAGTAAAGACCTTTGCCCAATTTTTCTACTGGTGGGAGAGCAGGATTTTTAGCTGTTCCGTTATCTGACCATGGAGCCTTATCAGAGGCTTTCAAGATAAGACGAGTTAACATGCCATCACCAGCAAAGAATTCATATGGAATGACTTGATTGACACCAGCTGTGAAGGGACCAGGGAAGTTAGCCTTGTCCAAGTAAGTGGCTGGGACATCTACTGTGTCTTTGGTGTTGTCAGCCACACCTTTTTGCACTTCAGCTGGAGTGGTCGCTGATTTCGCTTCACTGGCTTCACGGTCTTGTCCAGAAACTGTAGACGCAGGACTTTCCGCAGGTTTAACTGCATCTTCTGTTTGTTTCTTAGAGTCAGGTTGTGCTTGTACTTCTTCTTTTGGCGCTACTGCCGGCTCTTTAGCAGTTGCGTCCGCTTTTTCTGAAGAGCTTGTCGTATCCACACTTGCTTTAGGTGCTGAGTCTGCTTGTTCTGAAGGAAGAGCTACATCGACTGCTTTTTTGAGAACCTCTGCTGGTAAGTCGCTCTTTTCACTCACCAAAGTTGCGTCTGGCACGACTTGGGTAGGAGTCGGATTGACGATATCAGCGCGTGCAGAACTTGGTTGACCAACTAGGACAAAGAAGCCACTAGCCACAACAACTGAAGCAACACCGACACTGAGACGGCGAATAGACCAACGAGTATATCTCTGATTTGGATTGAATTTCATAGGATTCTCCTTAGAGTTTTCTTTTTTTTTGATGACTCTAGTATAATCTCCTAAAATTAAAAAGGATTAAGAAAAAGTTAAAATTTTTCTTAAATCCCTCTTATAAAATACTTATATTGACTCGTTAATTATTGGAGAGAGAGTAGCCCTTCCTCTCCTACTCACTCAGTTCAGACAGGGTGTCCAGATGTTGGTTATTAATGACGGCCATGATGTAGGCATCTGCCTGCAAGAGGTCATTGGGTCCGAATTGGACATCCAGAGGAGCATTTTCGTAGGCACGAAAACCAAGTACGTTGAGGTTGTATCGCCCACGCAAATCCAACTGACTAAGGCTTTTACCTACCCATGATTGGGGGATTTTCATCTCGACAATCGATACATTCTTGTCCAGCTGAAAGACGTCTACGCTGTTATGAAAGAGGATGGTCTGCGCCAATGAGCGCCCCATTTCAAACTCTGGTGAGATGACTGCGTCTGCCCCGATTTTTTCTAGAACCTTTTTAGCTGTATGACTTTTGACCTTGGCAATAACGGTCGGCACTCCTAGACTCTTGCAGTGCATAACCGCGAGAACACTGGACTCCAGATTTTCACCCGTTGCGACAACTACGGTATCACAGGTGTCAATCCCCGCTGATAGAAGGAGTTCTTCATCCGTGATATCTCCAACTACCCCACGCGCCAGCACAGGTTCAAATTGATTAATGCGTTCCTCGTGGTCATCAATAGCAATGATATTCATGTCATGCTTGGCTAGGGCAGCCAAAACACTGCTCCCAAAAATTCCCAAGCCTAAAATTCCAATTGTCCGATCTGACATCGTTCTTCCTTTCTTATCCGATAGTGATATCTGCTTTCATATAGTGAATCGTATCTTTCTTGTCTGGCTGGTATTCCGCTACACTGACCAGTAATGTCAAGGGACCAATACGGCCAATAAACATCAACAACATAACGATGCTGAGAGCTATCTTGCCTAGCTCTGGTGTTAAATTTGCCGTCACTCCAACTGTCGCAAGGGCTGAAATGGTCTCAAACATGAGGTAGATAAAACGCGGATTTCCCTCTGCTGTTATCCCTAGCAGGATCAAGCCCAGCAAGAATGTTAGCAAGAAAATAATAAAGACACTGAAAGATTTTTGCACGGTTCGGGGTTCAATAGTCCTCCGAGCCACATTGGCATGAGGCAAGCCGAGTAGTTCGCTACGAGCAAAGACCAACAAGACAAAGAAGGTCGTAATCTTGAGTCCCCCCGCTGTCCCTCCAGGTGCCCCGCCCAGAAACATCTGTAGGATATAGATGAACAAGGTAACTGGTCGAGCCTGGGTGTAGTCAATGGAAGCAAAGCCTGCCGTTCTCATGCTGACGGTCTGGAAGAAACTAACCAGCAGTTTCTCTGGAGCACTGAGATTTCCAATCGTTCCAGGATTGTTCCACTCGATGAACAAAGTCGATACGGTTCCAAAGAGCAGAATTCCCGCCGTTAAAAAGAGAACCAGCTTGGTATGGAAACGCAGACGGCGTTTTTTCTTTTTCCCAAACTGGGTCGCTAGGTCAAACCAGACCATAAATCCTAGACCACCCGTGATAATCAAACCCGCAATCACTAGATTGATCAAGGGGTCCGTTTGAAAGGCTAGCAAACTCGTACTTCCAAAATTATCAAATCCAGCATTACAGAAGGCTGAAACAGACAAAAAGATAGAAGTTAAAATCCCTCGCCCCCAGCCAAATTCAGGAATAAAGCGAAAACTCAAGAGAAAGGCACCGATCCCTTCCACCAGAAAAGTCGTCAGAAAGATCGAACGAATGAAATCCTTTAGAGACTGGGTTTCTCCATAACCGAAACTTTCTTGAATGGTCTCACGGCCACGAAGACTGAGCTTTTGCTTGCCTTGGATATAAAAGATTCCGATAAAGGTCATGAGACCCAAACCGCCAATCTGGATCAAGAGCATACAGATCAACTGGCCCCAGATATTATAAGTAGAGGCTACTGGCTGGGTGAAGAGCCCTGTCACACAGACCATGGATACCGTCGTGAAAAGATGATCAAAGTAGGTCGCTTGTGATGTTGTTGCTTGCACAAAGGGAAGGCTTAAAAGGAGTGAACCCAAGAAGATTACTAGGACAAAACTTAAAAAGATGCGACGGGCTGGCGATAAACGAGACAGCGTCGTCTTGATTTTTTCCAAAAATGATTTGAATAACATAGCTACATTCTACCATAAAAACAGTCAGAACACTCACATATGGTGCACAATGGCTAGACAGAGTTCGAGTGCCTTATCAAAAGCTTCAGAGCCCCAGTCACGACTGTCGTAGTTGTCCAGATCTGCCAAGGAATCTGCGGTAAAGAGCAACTCTCCCCAGACAACGCTACGTAGCTGAGCTACTGCCGCAAGAGCAGAACACTCCATCTCCACAACAGCACAGCCTTCTTCCTTGCGATAAGCAACCTTTTCAGCCGTCTCTCGGTAAAAACCATCTGTCGTCCAGGTCATGACTTCCTCGTAAGGGATGCCTCTTTGCTCCAAAACTTGCTCAATGGCAGAGACAGCCTCAATTTGCATCTCCATATAACGAGAAGGCGCTACATAATGGTAGCTGGTCCCCTCATCTCGCAGAGCGCGAACAGGGATGAGAAAGGCATTTTCCTCTATATCAGATAGGACGCCACAGGTTCCAGTGGAAATGATTTTCTCCACACCATAGCCAACCAACCAATCCATAAACTGGGCCGCTGGGGCAGAGCCCACGGGTGCCTGGGCCAGACAGATCTCCTCGCCCTTGTAGTTGATGACATAGACTGGATAAGTCTTGGTGGCAGAAACGAACTCACCAATACAGTCCGCCCCTACTTCCTGGGCATAGCGGTCAATCTCCTCCTCCAAAAACGCATAAATACACTTCTTTGGCAACTTTAAATCCAATACCTCGTGATTTGGCATAAGGACCGCCTGGGGATTGTCATCAAACTCTAAAATGGGAATCGCATGTTTCTGAATCATAGCTCACCTCCTGTAATTTTGTACTATTGTATCAAAAGCTGACGGAGTGTCAAGGAGTTGTCTTTACATTTCCTCTAGTAACAACACAAAAATCTCCCTTCTCTTTCGAGAAAGGAGATTCTTTTTATCCTCGTCCGCCAGGGGCTGGACCTCCGCCTTGAGGGCCTCCATTTGGTCCACCGCCTCCAGGCATAGAGTTGACGATTTCAGTTTGTTTTTCGCCGTTGAGATAGATATCTCCACCTGTGTAGGTCGCAGTTCCATCAAAATCAAAACCTGTTTGACCAGTCATTTTAATGGTTCCGCCTGTGACCGTGATATTGCCGTTTGAGTCAATTGGATCTGTGTCTCCTTGACCGACTTCTACTGTCAGATTCCCACCGTTCATGGTGAAGAAGATTTCACTCTGTTGGGCATTTTTGTTGGCTGCATTAACCCCATCATCTGTCGAATAGATGCTAATATCCCCACCGTTGATAGTGATTGACTTGCCTTCAAGTCCTTCTGTCGAATTCTTGACGGTGTAGGTACCACTATCAATAACCAAATCACCTGATGCGTGGATGCCATCATCTCCTGCTGTGACGGTGATGTTGTTGTTGGATAGGTACATGGTCCCGACTGAAGTATCCTCGTCATTGTCCACCTTGACCCCATCTTCTTTGGCATCGATGGTCATGGTCGTACCAGTGATATTGAGTTCATCATTAACATTGAAGGCATCGCCAACTGCTGTGATGTTATAGGTTCCACCCGTGATGTGGAGGGTGTCGTTAGCCTTGGTACCATTGTTTTTCTTGCCATCTACATTGAGAGTTCCTTTACCGTTGATGGTCAAATCCACCTTAGAAAATAAGGCTGCATCAGCTTTTTCGTCGCTGTTAGAGCTTGAGTCAGAGAGACTGTTGGTGGTTCCCTCTGCTAAAGTCAAGTAGACATGGCCAGCTGATGTCGCAGATATCGCTGCATTGATATTGGTCATGGTCGCTCCTTTTAGAACTAGGTGAACATCTGCCGACTTATCTGCCTCGACCTTGATCTGCACTCCGTCAGACTGGCCTGAAATCACATAGGTTCCAGATTTTGTGATGGTCACTGTTGATTCAGAGACTGTCACCCCATCTCCAGAGACGTTGGCAGATGAGCCAGATAACTCAATCTTAGAAGCTGTGCTTTCATCATAAGAAGTATCATAGTCCTTCTCTGTAAAATAGGAAGATTGATTTGTTTTTGTTTCAGTTGTTGTAGAACTATTTGTCGTTGCATTGGTATTGGATGTAGTTGTTGACTGGGAACATGCTGCCATCAGTACCATTGCCGTTAAACTCGTTGCGAGTAGGGTCCATTTTTTTGATTTCATACCTTTTTCCTCTCCTTCGTATAATATAGCTAGACAGTCTACAGAAGATTCCTGAAACAAAACTAAAACTTTTCTGAAAGTTTCCTTAAATCTAGTTTCGCTTAATCTTTTTTGAAAGGCCTACTAGAAACAATTTGAGAGTACTAAAATGCATTTAGTAGTTTTTAAAAACAACATCCCTCAGTGCGATGTTTCCTTGACCAAGAAAGCTAAAAAGAAGAAAAATTTATAAGAATTAAGCTCATAAAAAGAACAGCCAAGGCTGTTCTTTTTAGTTTTCTTTTACTGGTATTTCCTTGATAACACGAGCAGGATTCCCACCTAGGACAACATTGTCTCCAAAGGACTTGGTAATCACGGCCCCTGCTCCAGCAACGACATTATTTCCTAGTGTCACTCCAGGAAGGACGATGACGCCACCTCCAGCCCAGAAATTGTCTCCAATGGTGATGGGCTTGCCGTATTCGACTCCTGAATTGCGTTCATATGGATTCAGTGGATGGAGTGGGGTTAAAAACTGACAGTTGGGGCCAAGCATAGCGTTGTCTCCGATGCGAATCGGACAAACATCCAGCATGGTCAAGTTCCAATTAGAATAAAAATTTTCCCCTAGATGGATATTGACCCCATAATCGACCACCAGATGTGGATTGACATAGAGATTTTGTCCAGTTGAACCAAACCAAGTCTTGATGATTTCGGCTCCCTTCAAGGGATCTTCTTCTCGGTTAAAGGCAGCCTGTTTTTGGCGAGAAGCCTGCGCTAAGGTCCGTAATTCTGGATCCGACGGACGGTAAGGCTCCCCTGCTATCATTTTCTGGTATTCACTGGTCATAGTATCACCTCATACTTACTTTGGAGCCCATCATATCAAAAAGCCTTTGAAAGGTCAAGAATAGCCTGCTTTCTAAACTCTCAAAAGCAAGCCCCTCCCAAGTCAAAACAACTTGCTTGACAAAAGCTTGACTTCATGGTTTAATATACCCCGTAAGGGTATATTTGGAGGTGCCTATGTTTCACTTATTATTTACAAAAATTGACAGTATTTCTACCAGCGAGTTAGAAGCTAAACTCAGAGAACCGATTCAGCTACTGGATGTTCGGACGCCTATGGAATTCCGTAGAGGTCATATCAAAAATGCCAAGAATGTCCCTCTAACCGAAATCGGTTCTTACACACCTGCGACAAAAGAAACACTTTATGTCATTTGTCATTCCGGTGTGCGAAGCAAATTAGCTGCGAAAAAGCTAAAGAAAAAAGGCTATGATGTTATCAATGTTCGAGGCGGTATGAATGCTTGGACAGGTAAGGTCATCTAGAAGCATAAAGGAGAAAGTCAATGAAAATTATCATTGTCGGAGGAGTTGCAGGCGGTATGTCAGCAGCAACCCGTCTCAGACGTCTCATGGAAGATGCTGAAATCACTATTTTTGAGAAAGGTCCCTTTGTTTCCTTTGCAAACTGCGGGCTTCCTTACTATGTTTCAGGAGAAATTGCAAACCGTGATAGTTTATTGGTTCAAACTCCTGAAAGTCTCAAGGCACGCTTTAATCTGGATGTTCGTCCTTTCCACGAGGTCATCAGCATTTCCCCAGAAAAGCACACTGTGACGGTGCGACACGATGGACAGGAATTCACAGAAAGCTATGACAAGCTGATCCTCTCTCCAGGGGCTAAACCATTTGTTCCTACCATTGAAGGCCTAGCAGAAGCGCAGAATGCCTACACGCTTCGCAATGTTCCTGACCTCGATGAAATTATGGCAGCCTTGGACAATCATCCAGAAGAAGCTGTCGTTATCGGTGCAGGATTTATCGGGCTTGAAATGGCTGAAAACCTGACAAAACGTGGATTGCAAGTTACTATCGTTGAGAAAGCACCCCATGTCTTACCACCATTGGATCAAGAAATGGCAGCCTTTGTCCAAGCAGAATTGGTTAAAAACGGCGTTCGCGTTATCACTTCTCAGTCTGCGACTCGATTTGAAGAGCAAGGAAAAACCATCGTTCTCGAAAACGGTCAAAAGATTGCTTCTGGCCTCACCATCCTTTCTGTCGGTGTTGAACCTGAAAACGGACTGGCCAAATCTGCGGGGATTGAACTGGGACTCCGTGGTGGGATTCTGGTCGATGAGCATTATGAAAGCAGTCAAAAAGATATTTTTGCAGTTGGGGATGCCATCGTCGTCAAGCAAGAGATTACAGGCCAAGACGCTCTGATCTCTCTCGCTTCTCCTGCCAATCGTCAGGGACGCCAAGTGGCGGATGTTATCGCAGGACTAGGCCGTACAAACAAGGGCAGCATCGGTACTGCTATCGTTCGTGCCTTTGATATGACAGCTGCTTCGACTGGTCTCAGCGAACGTATCCTTGTCATGAATCAACTTCCTTACAAGGCCCTTCATGTCAGTGGGAAAGACCACGCTGGTTATTATCCAGGCGCTACTGATATGACCTTGAAGCTCCTCTTTGACCCAAACACTGGAAAAATCTATGGTGCCCAAGGAGTTGGGAAGAAAGGTGTTGACAAGCGAATCGATATCCTAGCAACTGCTATCAAGGGAAATCTCACCGTCTTTGACTTGCCAGAATTGGAGTTCACCTATGCCCCGCCATTTGGCTCTGCCAAGGATCCCGTCAATATGCTGGGTTACGCAGCCTTGAACCTTATCGAAGGTCTCAGCGACAACGTTCAATGGTACCAGCTCGAAGACGAACTGGCTAAGGGAAAGAAATTCCTAGATGTACGGACAAGTGGCGAATTCCAGAGTGGTCGACTCAAAGTCGACACCATTCATATCCCCCTAAATGAACTACGGGAACGCTTGGACGAACTGGACAAGAACCAAGCCTACATCGTGAGCTGCCACAGTGGTTTGCGCAGCTATATCGCAGAGCGTATCCTCAAACAAGCAGGATTTACCGTCCAAAACCTTGACGGCGCTTATTCACTATACAAAATGGCGAACCCAGAAGGAGTAGAATATGGTAACTAGTATCAGCATGGCTGACTTTTATGAAAAATATCAAAATGAAAATCTAGATCTTATCGACGTCCGTGAAGTACATGAATTCCAAGCAGGACATGCACCAGGTGCCAAAAATCTTCCGTTAAGTACCTTGGAGCAAGACTACAAAGAACTCAATCCTGACCATAAATACCATGTCATCTGTCAAGGAGGAGTGCGTTCTGCCTCTGCCTGTCAATTCCTCAGCGCCCAAGGTTTCACCGTTATCAACGTAGAAGGTGGTATGAACCACTGGCCAGGTGAAGTAGAATAATCAAAAAAACCGACTAAGATGAACTTAGTCGGTTTCTTTAATCTTTATAACTCAATGATATGAGCTTCGTAGCCAATGGCTCCTAGGAATTTGAGTATATCTTTCGTATTCAAAAATAGAGTTTTTTCATTGGTATTGGGGGTGAAAACTCATCCGTTTTTCAGACATGATTTCTTTGTCGAAATAAATCTGAATGTCTTTGTCAGCATTGTTCAGCAAGCCAAATGGAGATACTACACCTGCTGGTAACATCATTTTTTCAAACAAGCTCTCAGAGGAAGCCATACGGATTCTATTGGCTCCTACCAAGTCTTTCAAGAGGTCCATATCCAGACGTTTCTTATCATCCATAATCACGAGATAATAGGCTGTTTTCTTTTTGTTGGTGAGAAACATAGTTTTGGTACGGACACCTTCGATCCCTTCAATAAAGCTATCGGCTTGCTCTGTTGTCAAGGCTGGCTCGTGCTCCACGATTTCAAAAGGAATATCTAGCCCATTTAGCATCTCTACTACTTTTTCGTATGCTTCCATTTGCTGGCCTCCTTTAACTTGTCTTACTACCTTTAATTATACCACAAAATGGGTTTTATTCCAATTTATATCCAAGCATCTCTAGGTTTCTTTCATTTTCATACAAGTTATCTTAGACGGAACCCCAACTGTTAGGATGGGCATGATTTCCAGCCAACAAGCCCATCTTTTCTTTCCACCGCATAGCCACAAGCCATTACATATTTTTTGCATGGCCGAAACGCTGATTGATTGTGTGACTCAAGGTGACTAATTTTTCCAGAATATCCCTCTTGCAGATAAATAGCACATAACTATCACTATTAATATCCATACAAGCAAGACAGAAATCGTGTCCAGCCCATCTTTCGTCCAAAATTTTACACCAAGTAGGGATGTCATCATCCTCGTCGAACCAATTCTCCTCCAAATCAAGAGTTTGTTTAGCTGCCAGGGGCGTTAATTGGTACAGAAATTCATCCTTATCTGTCTTCCAGTCTAACTCAATGACTGCATCCACAGCAAGTAGTTCATCAGCAATAGCAAGCCATTTTATCATAGCTTCATCTACTTCTTCGCCTATGCCCCGCTCGTCGTATCTCTCTGCATACTGCTTGAAATAGGCTTTCGGTGATTCAAAACAGGAGGTCAAACGAGATCGTGCCTCACTATCATCTGTTAGCAGTTGAGTTATTTCCTGATAGATTGCGATATTTTTCTGTTCATCTGTCCGCATATCTAGTACAATTTCCCAGCTTTCTAGCTCTGATGTGACTCTGTTCTCCAAATATGCCCGAAGCATGTCTTGAGTTTCTTTCTTGCTCAGCCCATTTTTTTCGTAGATTACATTCTCGTCGATCCGTTCAGCATCAGCAACACTGATCTCAAAATGGAAAGCGTCCGAATCTTCATCCTGACAAACCTGTACAAAATCCGATACAAGTTGACTCCCCTTTAGTTTAACTGGTTGCTGAGGTATTAAAATGAGAAAATCCCTATCACCATCTTGTACAGCTGCCAGTTGCTGCCATACTTCCTCAAGTTCAAAGCCATTTTGTTCCTTCTCACCATCATCTAGCACCCAATCCGCAAAGATTCTTCCTGAAATGCTCGCAAAATCTGCTCCCTCATCTCCATCTAGATAAGGCTGATCACTTGTAACAGAGGGCGTCACTTTGACAACCTTTTCAGCTTCTTTTTGAATCCAACCTTGTCTAAAGAAATGGGCAACAACACTAGGAAAGATCAAGACAGGCAGACAAATAAGAGTCCCTGCAAGTGCGAGACCCTTATATCGATTTTTTGTGGGGCTCCCTTCTGATAACTGATTTAGAAAGTCCGCTGCTTGATTAAAAAGTTCGCCCCCAGTGACCCAGAATAGGAACAAACATTCCACACCAAGTAGGCCAAGCCAGATAAACGCCATTCGCTTCGCTGCCTGACTACAGATCTCCATTTTAGTTTGTATAGGAATAGCTTCTGCCTCAGGAACACTCTGAAACCATTTTTCTGCTCGTTCTTCTTTTGTCATCTTTCCCTCCTGTGATCCACTTTCTTATCTTGTTCTATCACATAGAGAACTACTATTTTCGTTTGATTAGGTACTGAACAGCCTTTTCTAAGCGTTCTTTTTGAGCCTCAGGGTCGTCTAGGGGTTGGTTGATGCAGGCTGTGAGATTCTCGGTAATGATCATCTCAATCACACGCTCCACACTCGAACGAACCGCTGTTAACTGGGTAATGATATCTGCACAATCACGCTCTTCTTCTATCATTTTTTGAATTCCACGCAACTGCCCCTCTGAACGTTTCAGGCGTGTTATATACTTTGAGTTTGTCATTGATTTATCCTTGGTCACTTTTTCTTCATTATATCTCTAATGGACTCCTTTGTCAAAATTCTCGTTCCCTCTTTATCAATAGAATCTCACCCTGCTATCGCTTTCATGGTATAATAGAATGACAAATACTATTAGAATCTATGCTCGTAGCAATACGAGTCATTCTTAGAATGGACCAGCCTATGAACTCTATCTATGGCCCTTGCGAAGTCTACTTACCCACTATCTTGCAGACCTTTATTGAAGATATGGAAGAAGCCGCAGCTAATTACAAAAAAGAAACCTCCCTCAAACTATATGAGCATTTGCATGCACGCATCAAAACAGAAAAAAGTATGCGCGAAAAATGCCGACGTAAAGGCCTACCTCAGACGAGTCAATCTGCTCTTAAAGAAATACGAGATGCTATTGGCGTTCGAATTATCACAGGCTTTACAGATGATATCTACCGCATCGTAGAGTATATTCGCCAGATGCCAAGCATCCATATTTTCAAAGAGAAAGACTATATCCGTCAGGTCAAACCCAACGGCTACCGTTCCTATCATCTGATTCTAGAGGTGACCACTCCCTACCCAGACTGTCTGGGAAATGATCAGGGTACCTATTTTATCGAGATTCAACTGCGCACAATTGCCATGGACTCCTGGGCTAGCCTTGAACACCAGATGAAATACAAGAAAAACATCCAAAATCCTGAGCGAATCACGCGCGAGCTCAAACGTTGTGCCGATGAGCTTGCTTCATGCGACTTGACCATGCAGACCATCCGTGATTTGATTCAGCGATCTGACCAAGACTAAGGAGAACCTATGAAAATCCTACTTGCCGAAGATGAAACCCAACTAAACCGTGTTATCACTGTTGCTTTAGAACGCGAAGGCTACAGCGTTGATTCTGTTTTTAACGGACAAGATGCTGTCGAAAAGGCTGAATCTAACCACTATCACCTCATGATTTTTGACATCATGATGCCAATTAAAACTGGAATCGAAGCCCTCAAAGAAATTCGCCAGGCAGGCAATACGACCCACGTTATCATGCTGACAGCCATGGCCGAAGTAGATGACCGTGTAACCGGACTCGATGCAGGTGCTGACGACTACTTGACAAAACCTTTCTCGCTCAAGGAACTCTTGGCTAGACTTCGCTCTACTGCACGCCGCCTGGAAGACTATACCCCGGATACAGTCCAATTAGGAAATACCCGCTTGGATATTGATGAACAAGAATTGGTTGCTACAAACAGCATTCGTTTGGGGAAAAAGGAGACCCAACTCTTGACTCTCCTCATCCAGCATGCTAACCAAGCCCTCAGTTGTCAACAACTACTAGAGCAAGTCTGGCCAGATGAGCTGAAAGAAAGTGATCACGAGCTCGTCTTTCTCTATATCTCCTACCTACGCCAAAAACTCCAAAGTGTTCAGTCCAACTTGCAAATTTTAGGATCTGCAGAAGGCCCCTTCCAATTGACAGGAGGTGACTAGATGTTTCGAAAACTTCGTATCAAGTTTATTGTTACAGCCACTGCTGCTATCGCTCTGATTCTTGCATTCTTTCTGGTCTTGATGAATAGCATCGTCTATACTCAGACAGAGGATAATATCCAAACCGTCCTCTCCATCTTATCTAAAAATGAAGGCGAACTCCCAATCACAGATGAAATCAAGGAAAGTTTCACCAAAAAGAACATCCAAGAAGGGATTATCTACAATTTTCAGTACTTCTCTGTCAGAGAAAAGGGGAATGACTACACTATTTCTCTAGGGAATGTTCAATCACTGACCGAAGCAGACGTTAGAGGTTTTCTCCAGAGAATTCTTAAAAAATCAGAAACCTATGGCACGATTACTCGCAACGGGCGCTACTTCACCTACCAGATTAGTCAGACAGCTTCGGGCAAGCTCCTAGTCTTCTTTGAAGCTACCAACTACATTCGCGAACGAGACACCCTCTTTCAAGTCTCTATTTGGTTATCACTGGCTAGCCTATTTCTCCTTGCTCTGCTCTTTACCTTGATTTCTGGGATTGTTATCCGTCCCTTTGTCAAGAACTATGAAAAACAACGGATGTTTATCACCAATGCAGGTCATGAACTCAAAACACCGCTGGCTATCATCTCAGCCAATACCGAGCTTCAAGAACTCATGGAAGGAGAGACCGAGTGGAGCATCAGCACCAAAGAACAGACCGAGCGTCTCAACCACTTGATTGGAAGACTGATCCGACTTGCTCGGCTCGAGGAGCAAGAGGATATCAAACTAGCTCCTCAAAATATCTCGCTTATTGCTGAGAAAGTTGCGACAGACTTTGCTCCCCTCTTTAAAAAGGAGGATAAAAAATTTGAAAGCCTGATTGAAGCAGATATCATAGAAAAAGTAGCCCAAGAGGAATTTTATGAGCTTCTTAGCATTCTTCTTGACAATGCTCGCAAATACTGTGATCCAGCGGGCACCATCCGTCTAACTCTCAAACGCAAAGCCTATCTCCTACGCAAGCGCACCTGTATCACCGTATCTAACGACTACAAAGACGGGCGGCCTGCCAATATTAAACGCTTCTTTGACCGCTTTTATCGCGCTGAAACATCACACAATAACCAAACCACCTCTGGGTATGGCATTGGTCTCTCTATGGCTCAACACCTTGTCAGCCTGTTTAGAGGTAAAATATTTGTCACCTACAAAAAACAGGTGATTACCTTTACAGTCTGGTTGTAGCTATAACTCTTTTACTCTTTATCATTTCATAAAAAGCGAACAAGTCCGCATTCTAAAAACAGAATACGAGCTTGTCCGCCTTTTTCTATGTCTCTAAAATAAATGATGTGTTTTTCACATCTCATCGTGCCAAGCGAATGCGAGTCACAATTCCATCCGGGTCTACAAGATCCAGTTCACTCGAATTTAGCCACTTGATCGGTGCTTCTAGCTCTTGTGCTTGCTTAACGATGGCTAGGAGTTCTTCCTTGCTTTCGACTTCAAGGACATAGTAAGCCAAACCTGGCAAGCCTTGCTCACGCGGAGCTAGCCCTTTTCCAGCCCATTCGTTGACAGCCAGGTGGTGATGGTACTGACCAGCCGCTATCCAACTAGCACTAGGAATGCTAAATTTATCCTCTAGCCCTAACACTTTTTGATAAAACTGGCTCGCCGCGTGGCTATCCTTCACCGATAGATGGATATGCCCCATTCTCGTCCCTTCAGCTAGGATAAAGGGATCTACCTTTTCCCCCAATTCATAGATGTCCTGTGCTGCAAGGGCTTCGGTCACACCGATAATGCGACCGTCTTCTCGAATATCCCATGAAGACACTGGTTTATCACGGTAGAGTTCAATGCCATTTCCTTCCAAATCCTCTAAATAAATAGCCTCGCTGTATCCATGATCTGCACCCCCGACCAGAGGAATCCGCAGGTCACTTAGGCGCTTCAAGACATCTGCCAAGGCTTTTAGTGTCGGCAACAAAATCGCCAAATGGTAGAGCCCATAATGCTCCCTTACTTCGCCAGTCTTTTCTGCCTGAATCAAGTGAACCAAGGCTTTTCGACCAAGTCCCAAAATCGCTTCTGTCTCTGTTTGGGATAAAATCTCCAAGCCAATAATCTGGTGATAAAAAGCCGTTTGATTCGTCAAATCCTTAACATTTAAAACCGCCTCTGCTAGGTAAATGTGGCTTTGGTATGCATAAGTCATAGAGTGTCTCCTTTTGTTTGTTGTAACTTTATTAATTACATCAATTATACACTATTGAGATAAAATGTCAACGAAGACAACTCAAAAGAGCTGGGAACCAGCTCTTCTTTTTATTTTACAACCAGCTCGTAACGAGTTTTGCTGGTAAAGGTTTGACCTGCTTTGAGAATGACTTGGTCTTTGAAATCACTGTGAATGGCATCTGGTAAAGCCTGTGCTTCAAGGGCAATCCCATTGTGCTGTACCATTGGTTGGCCTCCTATGAGCACACTCTCATCCACAAAGTTTGCTGTGTAGACCACAAAGCAAGGGGCCTCTGTCTTGAAAAGCAGGAAACGACCTGAGTTTTGGTCATAAAGGAAACCAGCATTGTCATGACCTGCGGGAAGAGCAAATGGATGATCCAAACCAGATACCAACTGGATTTGCTCATCTTCCTCTGCAAAGATATCATTGAGCAAAGCACCATTGTAGATGTGTTTCACCACATCACGATCAGCATCTGGAGTCTTAGCTGGAACACCGTCCGGAGCGATTGGGTAAATGCTCTCCGTATTTAGCTGGAAGACATGGCGGTCAATCGTCTGCGTGAAATCACCAGACAAGTTGAAGTAGCTATGATTAGTTGGATTGACCAACGTGTCCTGATCTGTCGTTACCTTGTAGCTGATTTCGTAGGCGCCAGTTTCTTCCAAGTGATAGCTGATCCAAATCTTGAGATTGCCAGGGAATCCTCCTGTCCCATCTGTACGCTCTGTGTAGAGGGTCAAGCCATGGTCGCTCACTTCAACTAGTTCAAACAAGCTTGAATCCCAACCTGTTGAGCCACTGTGGTTACAGTTACTAGCATTATTGACTTCAAGGTCATAGGTCTGACCATTGAGTTCAAATGTCGCACCTGCGATACGGCCCGCTACAGGACCTACACTTGCTCCATGCTTGGGACTATTGCCTACATAGCTAGCAAAATCATCAAATCCCAAGATCACATTGGCAAAGTTTCCAGCCTTGTCAGGTGTGACATAGCGCAAGATGGTCGCACCATAGGTCATGATTTCTAGTTGGTAGCCACTGTCAGTCTCAAAGCGATAGGCCAAGACATCCTTGCCCTCATGATTTCCAAATACACGCTCTGTGTATGCTCTCATTCTTCTCTCCTTTGATCCATTTCTCTTAAGTAAACAAACCATAGAGAGTGTATTCACCATCTATGGTTGTAGTTTCTATTTTCAGAATCCTTTGTCAGAAAACCTAAGCATTTGCTTAACAAAAAGGGATTCTTCTATACCTGTTTTATGCTTCCACACGTTCAGTCCATGAGGTCGCTGTGGTTTGAAGAACTTTGTTGAGTTCGTCAATGTTCTCAAATCCAGTTGTGCGTAGCCATTCACGAGCTGCTGCTTCACCGTCTTTGATGTAAGCTTCAACTGATCCAGCCCAAGTTGCACGGCCGCAAAGAACTCCGTTGAAGTTTGCGCCTGATTCGTGAGCAAAGACAAGTGTTTCTTGGAAGAGTTTTGCTGACACTCCTGCACTCAAGTAGATGTAAGGAAGGTTAGTCGCTTCATCTTGTGCTTTAAAGAAGGCTGCTGCTTCTTCACGAGTATGAACGATTTCTCCATCACCAAAACCTTCAACGTATTTAACATTAACTGGAACTTCTACTTTCAAGACATCGATGTTGAAGCGAGGGTCTGAGAAGACCTTCATAGCGCCGATAACCTTGTGTGGTTTCACTTTAGCGTATTCTGCAGAACCTGCGTCAGCGATTTTTTCATCATAAGCCAAGATTTCAAGGAAGAACGGAATGTCTTCTGCCACACACTCAGAACCAATACGTTCGATGTAGGCTTGTTTTTCTTGGTTTAGTTCATCAGAGCTGTCTACATCGTAGTAAAGCAAGAATTTGACAGCATCAGCGCCTTGTTCTTTGATGCGTTTGGCAGACCAAACATCCAAGCAGTCTGGCAAGCGTTTGGTGCTAGTTGTGTCGTATCCAGTTTTCTCATAAGCAAGGAGAAGACCAGCATTTGGAGCAAGCGCTTTTGTAGCTGGAAGACCATACTCTGGGTCTAGAAGCATAGAAGAAGCGTATTTTGTCAATTCATCTGCTACCAAGACTTTGAGTTCTTCCATTTGAGCCACTGTTGGCTCTTCTGTTTGGTATTGAGCCATGAGGCGTTTCAAAGCACCACGTTGGTCAAAGGCAAGAGCTGAGATAATGCCGTTCTCGTCAGAGAGTTTTTGCAGGCAGGCTACTTTATTGGGACTTAATTGTAATTTACTCATAGACACTTCCTTATTTTTGATAGTCATGAATGATCACACCTTGTACCACACGGTTTACGGTACCTGTAGGAGACGGTGTATCTGGTTTATTTTCTACCTTGAGTGAAGTCAATAGGGCAAAGAGTTGGGCATAAACGATGTAAGGGAAGACACGGTAAATATCGTTCAAGACACCGCCACAACCAAGGGCCACTTCTTTGACATTCTCAAGACCAAAGGCTTGATCACTCAAAAGCACAACACGACGAGCAATCTGATCTCCTGCAACTTCACGAACCAAGTCCAAATCGTACTTGCGAGTGTAGTCTGTCGTTGTGCCAAAGACCAAAACAACTGTATCTTCGTTGATCAATGATTTTGGACCGTGACGGAAGCCAACTGGGCTTTCATACATGGTCGCCACTTGACCAGCTGTTAATTCCAAAATCTTCAACTGAGCCTCATGAGCAAGTCCAAAGAAAGGACCAGCGCCCAGATAGATAACACGGTTAAAGTCGAGGTCAACCAGCTCTTTGACATCTGCTGCATTTTCTAGAACCTTACGCGCAAGGCTAGTCACAACTTCAAAACGTTGAGCTTTCACAGCAACTTCTGTAGGATCAAAAACCAAGAGAGCTGTCAACATCATAGACGTAAAGCTAGAAGTCATGGCAAATCCAGCATCATTGGAAGCGGCTGGTTGCAAAAGTAAGAGATTGTGGTCATCTCCCTGCGCTTGAAGAGCCAATTTCCCTTCTGCAGCACATGTAATCGTCACTTGATAAAGGTCATCAACCAAGGCTTTGGCCAAATCAACTGTCGCCACACTTTCAGGTGAATTTCCGCTACGAGCAAAGGATACAAGGACAGTTGCCACATCTTTTTTTAGATAAGTTTCTGGATTGGCAACAATATCAGTTGTCGCAATGGCATTGAAATTCCATTTGCGTTCGTCATAGACTTCCTTAAAGTAAGGCACCAAGGTATCTCCCACATAAGCAGAAGTACCAGCACCCGTCAAGATGACCTTGATATAGTCATGTTTATCAGCGATCCCTTGCAGAAATGCTGCAATTTCTTCTCGTTTCGCTTGATAGGCTTCAAAAGCCTCTTTCCATACATCAGGCTGTTGGTAGATCTCACGAGTCGTGATTTCTGCACCCAGTTCAAGTAATTCTTCTTTTGTGTAATTTAGCATAGAGTTCCTCTAATCTATTGTTGTTTCATTCCTATTGAAAATATGGGAATGGGAGTGACTCCCATTCCCATGTATATTCTATACAAGCTGTTCTAACGATTTTCACGTTGTCACATCTTATTCATCTTCGTCATCATCGAAGCCCGCTAACAGGTCGTTGACTTTTACAATGCTTTCTGCAGCACGGCTCTTATAATCCGCATCTGCACCTGTAAGGCTTGCATTGATAAATTCAATCACCATTGGAAGATTCATCCCTGCGTAGAGTTCAATGTCGCGACCTTCCATAATCAAACGGCTTACCACGTTACAAGGTGTACCACCGAGAAGGTCCGCAAAGACTAGGAAATCATCCAATCCTTCGATAGCAGCTTCAAATTTTGCAGTAAATTCTTCTGGACCATCTTCTGGAAGAAGAGCCACTGCATGAATGTTGTCCTGTGGACCCATGATCATTTCTGTGCTACCTTTAAGTTCTTCACAGAAACGACCATGACTCACCAAAATTAATGATTTACTCATAAATTATGCGCCCATTCCAAGCAAGAATTTACCGATGAATGAAAGACCTACTGCAAGAACGATAATGATACCGATCGCTTTAGTAGAGTTCATACCTTTCTTACCAAGCAACCAGAAGATAAAGGCAGTAAAGATTGCTGGAAGCAAGCGTGGGAAGATTGAGTTCAAGATGTCTTGGAAGTCAATCATCTTTTCACCGATTGGCAATTTGTAAGAAATGTCAAAGTTGATCATTGTTGCTACAAGAGCACCCATCATGAAGACACCAAGTACAGATGCAGCGTCAATCAAAGCTGTCAAAGTACTTTGCATGTTGTTGATAAGGTTAACCCCTTCTTTGTAGGCAAATTCCAATTGTTTCCAACGGAAGATGTCATAAGCAACTGCAACTGCGATCCAAAGGAAGATACCCCATGGTTGGCCAGCGATAGCCATAGTTGCTGCGATAGATCCCATGATAGCAGGTACAAGTGAACCAAAGATTGTGTCTCCAAGAGGAGCAAATGGTCCCATCAAACCTGTCTTGATACCGTTAACGGCATCTTTTGAACCTACACCATCTTTTTCTTCCATGGCAAGGTCAAAACCAGCGATAATTGTGTGGAAGAATGGTGAAGTATTGAAGAATTGAGTATGAACTTTCATCATTTCTTTCAATTCAGGAGTTCCATCCCCATACATTTTACGCAATTGAGGCAAGATCATGTAAAGGTAACCAGAAGCTTGCATACGTTCATAGTTCCAACCTAATTGGAAAGTAAACAAGCTACGTTTGTTGATTTGATTAAAATCTTCTTTTGTAAGTTTGTAATTAGAATTCGTCATCTTCGATTTCCCCACTTTCTGATGGTGTAGAAGGTGCTGCTACAGCTACTTTTTGGCTGTTCTTAAAGTGAACAACTGCAAGGAAGATACCTACGATAGAAACACCGATCATAGACAAACCTTTGAAGTTGTTAGCAAAGCCAATCTTTTCAGCAACATCAGCAGGAAGAGTACCAAGGATACCCGCAACAGCTCCACCAAGACCTGTTACATATGAGTAAAGAACAGTCAACATAGCTGTCAAACCAAATCCCATTGCAAGGTAGTGAAGGTTACGTTTAACTGGAAGGTAACGAAGCAAGATTGCAAATCCAAGACCTGGAAGCATACGTCCTGCAAGTGTCAAACCATCTGCAATCCATTGATATTCTTTAACAAGGTCTACTACTGATTGTACAAAAGCACCACCAAAAGCAAGAGCGAAGAATACTGGAAGGGCACGAGAAAGAGCCCAAGGAAGCGCACCAAGTAGGTAGTTGCGTTCGATACCTTTGTAGTCAAAGCGTTCGATCGCAGCATCGATACGGTGTGCAAAGAAAGTAGTTGTCATACGTCCAAGAACGTCGAAGTATGTCAAAAGTGCTGCTACTGGTACAGCGATTGTTGTGATTGCAAGATCTGTATCAATCCCTTGAGAGATAGAGAATGCTGTTGCAAGAACCGCACCAGAAGTTGCGTCGATACGAGAAGCACCACCGAAGGTACCAACCCCGAGAACGAACAACTGCAAGCTACCACCGATAAACAAACCAGTTGTCACATCTCCCATGATCAAACCAGTAATGAAACCAGCGAATACAGGGGAACCTGCAGATGAAACGATTGTCAACTCATCACAGATTTGATAAGCTGAGTACAAAGTGAGAAGTAAAATTTGCCACCATTGTATCATAACAATGACCTCCTAAAAATTTTTTCCTATTTTAATAAGCTCAAAAAGTCTGAAACTGGATCATTTGGAACCATTTGAGCAGTGAGTTTCACACCTTTTTCTGCTAGTTTGTGGAAGTCTTCCACATCCTTGTCTACCACGTTGATAGAACGTGTGATAGAGCGAGTTTCTGGTGTTTGAGACATATTGCCGACGTTGAGTGTTTCAAGCGGAACACCTGCTTCGACCAAACCAAGGAAACGGTCTGGTTTACGTGCAACGATAAAGAGACGTTGGCTATCGTATTTACCAGCAAGGATATTTGCTGCTGCTTTCTCAACTGGCAAGATACTGAGTTTCACACCTGGTGGTGTCGCAAGTTTCAAGCCACTCTTTTCAATATCGTTGTTAACGACTTCATCGTCTACAACCATAATGCGCGAAACGTTTAGTTTCCCTGCCCAAAGATTGGCTACTTGACCGTGGATCAAACGTCCATCGATACGGCATCCTACAATTGTCATAAGTTTTCCCCCTTTATGTGTTTTAGTGTAGGTTTACGAGTTAAGTGAATCTCTTCTTTATATTCGCCCTCAGTTTCAAAGATGATGATGCGGTTATCACCTTCCTTGAGATAGCTATGAGGGATATAAAGTGAGAGGGTCGGGCCGACATTCCAGAAACGTCCTAGGTGACGCCCGTTGACAAAGGCAACTCCCTTACCAAACTCAGACAAATCTAAGTAGGTATCCTTCGGCTCTTCAACAGTAAAGTCGAAAGCGTAAAAGGCTGGTTGTCCTTCTGTCCATCCTTTTGAAAAATCAATTTTCTCAGGATTATCCAATGGAAGTGGATATTGTTTCCAATTCAGTAAGAAGTGTAGATCCTTGCAGACACCTGTTCGAATTCCTTTACGTTGCGTATCTGCCAAGAACTTATGACCGTAGTTGACACGCCCCATATTTTCGATCAAGATGTCAATTTCTGAAAAGCCTTCTCGGTTGCCTTGACAGTAGATGTCTTCACCAATCTCTGTCTGGTATTGAGTAGCAATCCATTGACTATCTACAAAGAGTTGAGCTCGGTCACGTCCATCGATGATACGGAGACGTTCCTCTTCTGCATCCCAACTTGCCTCCGTGCGGTAGAGAAGGTAGCCATAACTTTGACCAAGTTCTTCCATCGCTTTTGGATAGAGGCTCTCAGTAGGACTAGAGAGACTATCCAGAGTTTCAAACAAGGAAACTTTTTCGACCAATGGAATGGACCCTATCTCCATGCTTTCCTTATAGAGTGGTTCCAACTGTGGATACTCTGGGAAGTGGGTTGCCATCATCTTCTTGACTGCTAAGTATTTAGCAGTTGGATTTCCTTCTTCATCGAGAAGGGCATCATAGTCGTATGATGTGACTTGTGGCAAATCCAGAGTTCCTCGAGCCGAGCAACCATTCATGAAACCAAAGTTTGTCCCTCCATGGAACATGTAAAGGTTGATAGAGCCTTGCTCCAATACCTCTCGAACAGCTTCTGCCAATTCTTTAGGATCCCGTGTGATGATGGGTTCTTTCCAACGGTTGAACCAACCATCCCAGAATTCCATACACATGAGGGGCCATTTCTTACCATACTCATCAAAGAATTCCTGCATCTGTGAAAAGTTGTACGGAGCTTTAGAGCCGAAGTTCCCTGTCACAAAGAGGTCGTCTTCGATCAAGGTTCCGGCTTTCAGAGTAGCCCTCCATGGACCATCTGAAGTAAAGAGTGGGCAATCAATCCCTCGGTCTTCCATCAATTTCCGAATTGCTCGTAGATAAGACTTATCTTCTCCATAAGAGCCATATTCATTTTCGACTTGCATCATGAGAATGTTTCCGCCATTATCCAACAAGCGAGGTACAAGCCTTGGCAATAATTGGTCATAATAGCGAGCAACCGCCTCGATGTAGGCCGGATCGGACGAGCGAATTCGCATGTCCTTGGTCAAGAGCCAAGCCGGCAAGCCACCAAATTCCCATTCCGCACAGATAAATGGAGACGGGCGTACAATAGCATAGAGACCCAGATCTTGTGCAATTTGAAGAAATCTCTCCAAATTTCTGGCACCTTCAAAATCAAACTCCCCTTCAACAGGTTCGTGTAAATTCCAAGCCACATAAGTCTCGACTGTATTAAAGCCAAGCGCCTTTAAGTTATAGAGGGAATGATACCAATCCTCTGCTGGAATCCTAAAATAATGAATGGCGCCGGACAAAATCTTGAACGGTTTTTCGTCTAAATAGAAATCGTCCTCAATTTTAAATCTTGTCATGTTATTACCTCTGACGAATTAAGTTTGCGCTTTCATTTATTATAATATTAACTATAATCAAATCTTTTGCATTTGTCAATAGGTTTTAGAAAATTCTTTAAAATTTTTCTATTTTTTTACTTCTTTTTTACCAAAATTATCTAAAAAATAGCATGAAATGAGGGCTTTTGCACGACCTCTGTTTTGACGGCGCTTTTATATATGTGCAAAATAATATTTTTAATGTATTATGTTATTTTTTCATCTAAATGCTACTATTTTCTTTGTGTTTGTGGTAAAATCAAAGAAGGAGAAAGAAAAAAATTGAGGTGCAATTATGGCTATTCCAAAATACCAATATATTAAAGACGAACTCAAGAATAAAATCATCTCAGGTCAATTTGCGAGTGGAGACAAGTTTTATACTGAAGCAGAGTTGATCGCCATGTATGATGTCAGTTCTATCACAGTTGTTCGTGCCTTGAACGACCTTGCCAAAGATGGCTATATTGTCCGCCAGCAAGGAAAAGGAACTTTTGTTTCACGCGCTCGTAAGCACAAACTCGTTGAGTTTTCAGACGTAGAAATTTTTGAAACAAAAGACGATAAGGTAACTGTCCTTTCTATCGAACGTGGAAATAAGCTTGAATATTTGGAAAAACTTGGTTTGCGTGGAGACCAGTTCTACTACAAGATCGAACGGACACGTCAAACTAACGGTGTGACCTATATCTACCACACTTCTTATATTCCCGAACAATATATCAACGCCAACTATCCAAATCTTGACTATTATAGCTCTATCTATAAACGTTTCAAATTGGATTACCGCATTCACATGACTGACGAGCATTTTGAGGAAATCAACGAAATCGCATTCCCAACACCAGAGCATGCTGCTTCTACGTTGGGAATTGATACACAATTTCCAACTGTCTTCCAAACAAAGACTACAAAGCTTGAGGCCACTGGCCAAGTCCTTGCCTATAGTGAAACTTATAAGCGAGCTGACTACTACAAAATCAAATTCATCTCGTGTGATCGAGGTCATTAAGAAAAAGCTTGAGCCTAGCTCAGGCTTTTTCTATGTTCATTATAGCATGCACTATTTAGTATGAACATATGACGAAGGGTAATTCTTTAATTAATAGTGCTTTTACTAAAAACAAGTTAAATATTGGCTAGATTTTCCTTGTTTTTAGTTTTTTGACAATTTTTTCCTAAATCTTATGATTTCCTCTATTTATTATAGTTCTTATATAAACCCACTTGACATTTTATATCTTAGATAATAAAATGAAAATAGTTTTGTGTAAACGCTATCATACAATATAATAACAGGGAGGTTTTATCATGAAACTAGAAAAGAAACAGCGCTTCTCCATTCGTAAGTACGCGATTGGAGCAGCTTCTGTACTCATAGGATTTGCTTTTGGTACCCAAGTCGTGTCTGCCGACAGCGTCACTCCAACACCAGAAAATCCAAGCGCAGCTCAGACTGCTCAAGGAGAACCACAGACAGCTGAGACATCAGTTGAAAGCAAGCTTGAAGAAAGAGTTGAAGCAAAGGGAGTTTCAGCCACAATCGCTCCAACAGTCGAAAAAACTGAATCCCCAGCAGTTGCAGAAAAAATTGACGAGACTCCAGTCATTGAAAAAGCTACTCCTGTTTCAGAAGAAAACTCAAACCCAGTAAAAGCCGACGAAGACAAGAAAAATGAACCAGCCACACCTGCTGCAGTTGCTCCTAGTACTGAACGAGCAAGTCAAGTAAATGAAAAACTGGCAAAAAGAAAAATGATCTCAATCGATGCTGGACGCAAGTACTTCTCACCTGAGCAACTCAAGGAAATCATCGACAAAGCTAAACACTACGGCTATACTGACCTCCATCTCTTAGTCGGAAATGATGGCCTGCGTTTCATGCTGGACGACATGACAATCAAAGCCAATGGCAAAACCTATGCCAGTGAAGATGTCAAACGTGCACTCGAAAATGGAACCGATGCCTACTACAAGGATCCAAACGGCAACCATTTGACAGAAAGTCAGATGACGGACTTGATTAACTATGCCAAAGATAAAGGTATCGGACTAATCCCAACCGTTAATAGCCCTGGTCACATGGATGCGATTTTGCATGCCATGAAAGAACTAGGCATCCAAAAACCGAATTTCAACTACTTCGGTAAGGAATCTGCTCGGACCGTTGACCTTGATAACAAAGAAGCTCTTGCATTTACCAAAGCTCTGATCGACAAGTATGCTGCTTACTTCGCTGGCAAAACTGACATCTTCAATATCGGACTAGACGAGTACGCCAATGATGCTACAAACGCCAAAGGCTGGAGCGTTCTTCAGGCCTATAAATGGTATCCAGAAGATGGATTCCCAGACAAGGGCTATGATAAATTTATCGCCTATGCTAATGACCTTGCTCGCATCGTCAAATCTCACGGTCTCAAACCAATGGCCTTTAACGATGGTATCTACTACAATAGCGACACTAGCTTTGGAACCTTTGACAAAGACATCATCGTTTCTATGTGGACTGGTGGATGGGGCGGATACGACGTCGCTTCTTCTAAACTTCTAGTTGAAAAAGGCCACCAAATCCTTAATACCAACGATGCTTGGTACTATGTTCTCGGTCGAAATGCCGACGGCCAAGGCTGGTACAACCTGGACCAAGGACTCAATGGAATCAAGAACACTCCAATCACTTCTGTACCAAAATCTGATGGGGCTACTATCCCGTTCATCGGGGGTATGGTAGCTGCTTGGGCGGACACCCCATCTGCACGCTATTCACCATCACGCCTCTTCAAACTCATGCGTAGCTTCGCAAATGCCAATGCTGAATACTTCGCAGCTGATTATGAGTCTGCTGAGCAAGCTCTGAAAGAAGTCCCAACAGACCTTAACCGCTATACTGCAGAAAGTGTCGCAGCTGTAAAAGAAGCTGAAAAAGCCATTCGCTCACTCGATAGCAACCTCAGCCGTGCCCAACAAGACACCATTGACCAAGCAATCGCGAAACTCCAAGAAGCTGTCAGCAATTTGACCTTCACACCAGAAGCTCAAAAAGAAGAAGACGCGAAACGCGAAGTTGAAAAACTTGTCAAGAACAAGGTAATCTCCATCGATGCTGGACGTAAGTACTTCACGCTCGACCAACTCAAACGCATCGTAGACAAGGCGAGCGAGCTCGGCTACTCTGATGTGCATCTTCTCCTAGGAAATGATGGACTTCGCTTCCTCCTTGATGACATGACCATCACAGCTAACGGCAAAACTTATGCAAGTGATGATGTCAAGAAGGCCATCATCGAAGGAACAAAAGCTTACTACGATGATCCAAACGGAACTACTCTTAGTCAAGCTGAAATCACTGAATTGATCGAGTACGCAAAATCAAAAGGCCTCGGACTAATCCCAGCAATCAACAGCCCAGGTCACATGGATGCCATGCTCGTCGCTATGGAAAAACTTGGAATCAAGAATCCTCAAGCCAACTTTGACAAGGTCTCCAAAACAACTATGGACCTCGAAAACGAAGAAGCCATGAACTTTACCAAGGCCCTCATCGGCAAGTACATGGACTTCTTTGCAGGCAAGACTAAGATCTTCAACTACGGTACCGACGAATATGCCAATGATGCCACCAACGCTCAAGGCTGGTACTACCTCAAATGGTACGGACTCTATGGCAAGTTTGCTGAGTACTCTAACACCCTTGCTGCCATGGCCAAAGAAAGAGGTCTTCAACCAATGGCCTTCAACGATGGTTTCTACTATGAGGACAAGGATGATGTTGAGTTTGACAAGGATGTCATCATCTCTTACTGGTCTAAAGGATGGTGGGGTTACAACCTTGCGACGCCTCAGTACCTAGCAAGCAAAGGCTATAAACTCCTCAACACAAACGGAGACTGGTACTACGTCCTAGGCAATCACAAACCAGATGAAGCCTACCCACTATCAAAAGCACTTGAAAACTCTGGAAAAGTACCATTTAACCAGCTTGCTTCTACCAAGTATCCAGAAGTAGATCTTCCAACCGTCGGAAGCATGCTTGCTATCTGGGCAGACAAACCAAGTGCTGAGTACAAGGAAGAAGAAATTTTTGAACTCATGACTGCCTTTGCAGACAATAACAAAGACTACTTCCGCGCTAACTACAATGCTCTCCGTGAGGAACTTGCTCAAATCCCTGCAAGCTTGGATGGATACAGCAAGGAAAGCTTGGACGCCTTAAATGCAGCTAAAGAAGCTCTCAACTACAACCTCAACCGTAACAAACAAGCCGAGTTAGACGCTCTCGTAGCCAAACTCAAGGCAGCCCGCCTAGGCCTCAAACCAGCAGCAACCCACTCAGGAAGCCTCGATGAAAACGAACTAGCTGCCAATGTTGAAACCAAACCGGAACTCATCACAAGAGCAGAAAAGATTCCATTTGAGGTCATCAAGAAGGAAAATCCGAATCTTCCAGCCGGTCAGGAAAAGATCATCACACCAGGTGTAGATGGTGAACGCACTCATTACATCTCTGTCCTTACTGAAAATGGTAAACAAACAGAAACCGTTCTAGATAGCCAAGTAACCAAAGAACCTGTGACCCAAGTGGTTGAAATCGGTGCCCCTATTATCCACAAAGGGGATGAAAGTGGCCTTGCTCCAGCTGTCGAAGTGAAACCAAGACTGGATATCCAAGAAGAAGAAATTCCGTTCACTACTGTGACACGTGAAAATCCACTCTTGCTCAAAGGGAAGACTCAAGTCGTTACTAAAGGCGCTAACGGCCGTCGCAGTCATTACTACTCTGTGAGCACTAGTGCTGACGGTAAGGAAGTGAAAACTCTTGTAGATAGCCTTGTGACTCAAGAAGCAGTGACCCAAGTTATTGAAGTCGGAACCCTTGTAACCCATGTAGGAGACGAACACGGTCTTGCTCCAGCTGCCGAAGCGAAACCAAGACTGGATATCCAAGAAGAAGAAATTCCGTTCACTACTGTGACACGTGAAAATCCTCAATTACCACTCGGACAAACGCAAGTAGTCGTTGCTGGAGTAAATGGTCGCCGTACGATTTTCTACTCTGTCAGCACTACTGCTGACGGCAAGGAAGAAAGAACCCTTGTCAATAGTGCAGTATCGCAGGAAGCGGTCGCTCAGGTTGTCGAAGTCGGAACTGCCGTTGAGAAAACTGAGCAAGCTGAACCAACTACTAGCAAAGCAGAAGAAAAACAACTCCCTGCAACAGGAAGCCAAGACTCTGCAGGCTTGGTCGCAGTAGGACTCATGGCTACGCTAGCAGCCTACGGACTCACTAAGAGAAAAGAGGATTAAACCTCTTCGACAAGAATACAAAAAAGCGAGATTGAATCTCGCTTTTTGTTGTTATGATTAGTCACCCAGTCCGATACGTTCAAAGATATCATCCACTCGTTTAGTGTAGTATGCAGGGTTGAAGATTTCGTCGATTTCCTCTTGAGTCAGGCGTGATGTCACTTCTGGATCTGCTTCGAGAAGCGGTTTAAAGTCTACTTGATTATCCCAAGAGTAGGCCGTTTTTGGTTGCACCAAGTCATAGGCTTGCTCACGTGTCATACCTTTTTCGATCAAGGTCAACATAGCACGTTGACTAAAGATAAGACCGAAAGTTGAGTTCATGTTGCGGATCATGTTTTCTGGGAAGACCGTCAAGTTTTTGACGATATTTCCAAAGCGGTTGAGCATGTAGTCGATCAAAATGGTTGTATCTGGTGTGATGATACGCTCAGCTGATGAGTGGGAAATATCACGTTCATGCCAGAGAGCGACGTTTTCATAGGCCGTCACCATGTGACCACGGATAACACGCGCCAAACCTGTCATGTTCTCAGAACCGATAGGGTTGCGTTTGTGAGGCATTGCTGAAGATCCTTTTTGCCCCTTGGCAAAGAATTCTTCCACTTCGCGTTGTTCAGATTTTTGAAGACCACGGATTTCAGTCGCCATCCGCTCGATAGAAGTTGCGATGCTAGCAAGAACTGCAAAGTACTCAGCGTGAAGATCACGAGGAAGCACCTGTGTAGAGATTTCTTGAGCACGGATGCCAAGTTTGTCGCAGACATATTGCTCAACAAATGGAGGGATGTTGGCAAAGTTCCCAACCGCACCCGAAATCTTACCAGCTTCCACACCAGCAGCCGCATGCTCGAAACGCTCGATGTTCCGCTTCATTTCGCTGTACCAAGTCGCTAATTTAAGGCCAAAAGTTGTCGGCTCAGCGTGCACACCGTGGGTACGACCCATCATGATGGTGAACTTGTGTTCCTTAGCCTTGACAGCAATGATGTTGGTGAAGTTTTCAAGATCACGACGGATGATGTCGTTAGCCTGCTTGTAGAGGTAACCGTAGGCAGTATCCACCACGTCGGTAGAGGTCAAACCGTAGTGGACCCACTTGCGCTCCTCACCAAGAGTTTCGGAAACCGCACGCGTGAAAGCCACCACATCATGGCGCGTCTCCTGCTCAATCTCCAAAATACGGTCGATGTCAAAGTCCGCCTTTTCGCGAATCAAAGCCACATCTTCCTTAGGGATTTCCCCCAACTCAGCCCATGCCTCGTCAGCCAAGATTTCCACCTCAAGCCAAGCACGGTATTTATTTTCTTCACTCCAAATGTTCGCCATCTCTGGGCGGCTATATCTTTCAATCATGTTTTATTTTCCTTTCAGTTCTATATTATCTAGCGATAATCAATAATATATGGTTGTTCATGAAGACCTCTACCTGATGATTCTGCTATCCAATCCGACTCAAGCTCGATTAGTTCAAGCTGATGATCTACATCGTCCCTTGCTTCAGACAATATGCCATCATTTTTTAACCTTCCACCAAATATCTTATCTATGTTTGTTACAATAGGTGAACAATCTTGAATGGCAATGTCTTTTATTTTCATATCCCAACATTCGCTGATTTCCTTCCCCTCTGGCAATACTAAGTCAGTTACGGTAATTGAAATTTCGCATTCAATACCTTCTATTTTTAAGATTTCATCTTTTTCTTCATCTTGATATAACAAGCTAGATGTAACTAAAAAAGAAAGCTCATAATTTTGTGATTCTAGTTTTTTAGCATCTAAAAAACTAGAATCATTTATCTGAAATGAGCTAAATTGCCAAGTAAACTCCTTGAAATCAAAATAAAATTCATTGATAATCAAATCTACTAACTGATCACTATATTCTTTAATTAATTCATCTCGAAGTATATCGGAATAGTTTGATTCTTCTAAAATGAAATCTGATAAACTGACTCCTTCTAGTTGCTGTAATAAAAGAACAGCTTGTTCTAAAGTTATCATATGAAGGTTTGAATTTGGATTACGTTCTTCAAATTCTTCTATTAGTTCCCTTCTAGGAGTATAAATTTCTTTCCCTAAATCATGCGGATCCCACCAGTCCTCTTTTTTATCATCTGTGATAAAAATAATATATTTAGTATCACCAATATTTTTTAATAGAGATTCCCATATAAAATAATCACCAAGATATCTAACAATTTGTTGGGGATTATTTTCTTTGTTATAATCACGAGAATATTTTTCTTTATAATCTTCATACCCTGGTGGGAATTTATGAATCATTCTAGTATAACCCTTTGATACTAATTCTAAAAACTCACTCACTCCGGGCTTCGAAATGAAATTAGGAGAATTAAATAAGTCCTCTGCAAAATTCTCGACTTTATTTAACTTCTCTCGATTATAAACTTGTGTATTATTTATTTTTTCAATCTCGGCAACTAAATGTTTTTTCACATTTAAGAAATTTATATATTCTTTGTTTATTTTTATTTGATTCGTTGATATATTTTGAGAACTAATATCGTTTCGAATTAAATTCAGTTTCCCAACCAACTTCTCATATAATTTATTATACTCACGCAAATTATTATTGATTCGTTGTGCTACTTTTTCTTTCTTATATGTGTTTAGATTCCTTTTAAATTCATCACGAACAGTATAACTAGTAACAATATACTCATTTATTTCCTGAAGTTTCCCAATAAACTCAAGAGTAATTGATTCCCGTTGTCTCATTAAACCCAACAGAAAACTCGAATCTAAAAATACCTTGTAATCGCTTGAATGATAGATATGTTTTAAATCAGTAATTTCCACTCTTCTCTCCTCCACTCCTAAACTCAACCATATTATTTGGTTCATAAATACGCAAAATTACATGGGCCTTTTTACAGTTGTGTTTCACTTCTATTTTCCGTATATATAAATATCATTACTTGGATTTTCGATAAAATAACATTCACCGGTTTTGACAAATGAATCAAACTCGTAGTCAAAATTCATTTTTTGTAAATACGAACACCTTTATTACTTTAGTTTATTCTATCAAAGATTAGACGTTTAGGCTCAAATTAATGGAACTCGTTGTCCTTTCTCATTTTTAAATTCTATTCTTTTAATATTTCACATCAGTTAACAACCGACAGTCGCTTTATTCAAATTCTTCTTTCCCAATCCATACAGATGGGTAGTGATCTAGTGTATTCAAATCTGTATCAAGTGGTAAATCGTAAATTGCTAGATAGTTTTCTGGATTTCGAGCAACTAGTTCTTCATACTTTGCTTTCACTTTTTCGTGGTCACTATTAGCATACAAGACTTCGACGACTGCTCCAGTCTTATCCTTTTCAACAAATGCATTTACGATTATTTGAATCATAGGCTTCACCTAAAAATCAATCCCTTCCCCAAACTCTTCCACACTATCTGGTTTATCACTAAACAAAGTCACATGTCCCATCTTGCGGTTGTGCTTCGCTTCTATTTTACCATACATGTGGAGGTGGGCGCTTGGATTTTCTGTGACATACTTTTCAGCAGCCTCGACGTGCTGGCCGAGAACATTGAGCATAACAGCAGGCGCATGGAGTTTGATGACTGGCAATGGTACTCCGAGAACGCCCAAGATATGGGTATCAAACTGCGAGAAGTCGCAAGCTTCAATCGAATAATGCCCTGAATTGTGTGGGCGTGGGGCAATTTCGTTGACAATAATGTCATCAGCTGTCGCAAACATTTCCACGCAAAGGGTGCCAGATAGGTTAAGCCGTTCAGCAATTCGCACTGCCATGGTTTTGGCTTTTTCAGCTAGACTATCAGAAATACGAGCAGGCACAATGGTCTTAGACAGGATGTTGTTGCGGTGGATATTTTCCTGAACGGGGAAAACCGTCACATCCTTGCCATTTCCAGACACGATGACAGAAATTTCAAGATCAAAGTTGACAAATTCTTCCAAAACACAGTCTGCTGAGTCGGCTAGTGCACGGGCTTCTTCCAAGTCTGCTTCTGAGCGAATGACCTTTTGTCCATGCCCATCGTAGCCACCAGTCGCCGTCTTGAGGACATAGTTTTTCGATAGGTCAATATCTGCCAAGTTTTGGCTTGAGGTCACAACCTTGTAGGGAGCTACCGTCACTTTGGCCTTGTTGGAGAGAAAGTCCTTTTCAAAAATTCGATTTTGCGAAATACGAAGCAGGTCTGTACCTTGTGGAAGCTGACCGTCTTTAATAACGGCATCCAAACCGTCAGCATCGACATTTTCAAACTCATAGGTGAGGACATCGCAACGCTCAGCTAGCTGACGGAGGGCAGCCACATCGTTATAAGGAGCCACGATGATTTCCGCCACACGAGAGGCCGGGCAATCCGCCGCGGGATCCAGCGCGATGACCTTGTGCCCCATGTAGATAGCAGAAATGGCCATCATCTGACCCAGCTGACCACCACCGATAATTCCGATTGTTTTAGATGAGCTCATTTGTAGACTCCTCTGCGATTTTTCCTTGCTCCTCTGCGAAATCCGCTAACGCTGTCGCAATAGCCTGATCTTCTACTGAGAGGAGACGGAGGGCAAAGAGGGCAGCATTAGTCGCACCAGCTTCACCGATAGCCATAGTTGCGACAGGCACGCCACCCGGCATCTGCACGATAGAGTAGAGCGAGTCCACGCCACTAAGGGCGCGCGATTTGACAGGCACCCCGATGACAGGAAGGGTTGTTTTAGCAGCAACCATTCCTGGCAAGTGGGCTGCGCCACCAGCACCTGCTATGATAACCTTGATCCCGCGACTACGTGCTTCTTCGGCATGTCTGAACATGAGGTCTGGTGTACGGTGGGCAGAGACCACCTTCTTTTCGTAGGCTACACCGAAACGGTCTAGGACTTCGGCAGTTTTTTGCATGGTTGCCCAGTCGGACTTGGAGCCCATGATGATGGAAATAATTGGTTTAGTCATAATTTTTTCTTTTTTCTTCTTTTTGATAATGGTCTTAGTTTGGCTCGCTTTCGCTCGCCATGACAATTTTTGTATCTGTTAATCTTTTATGGCCTTACTTCCGATATCTGTTCGGTAAAAGAGACCTTCTGTTTTTTGTTGGGAGAGTTCTTGGTAGATGGTTTCTTGGGCTTCTTTGACGGTATCGGCTGTAGTGACGAGCATGTAGACACGTCCGCCGTTGGATATCAGTGCTCTGCTATTTTCCGCAAACTTAGCCCCTGCATAGTAGGTGATGGTGTCTCCCTCGGTTTTTGCTGGCAATTCAACACCTTTTTCATAGTCTAGCGGGTAGCCGTTTGACGCGACAACCACGCCCAGAGTCACACCCTTATCCGTCCAAGTGATGTTTGGCTCCTTGCTATCGAGGATATCCGTGATATTTTGTGCAAAGTCAGATGTCAAACGAGGCAAGATGATTTGCGTTTCTGGATCTCCAAAACGAGCGTTGAACTCGATGACTTTAGGACCATCAGCTGTCAGGATAAGCCCCGCGTAAAGGACGCCAAGATACGGACGACCTTCTTTGATCATCCCTTCAAGAACTGGCTTGACAATAGTCTCAACCGCCGTATAAACCACGCTCTGTGGCAAGTGAGGAACTGGCGCATAAGCTCCCATACCACCCGTGTTAGGGCCCTTGTCGCCATCATAAGCACGCTTGTGGTCCTGAGCCGTTGGCATGATGTAGAACTTATCCCCATTGACAAAGGCAAAGAGAGAGAACTCTTCTCCGTCAAGGAATTCCTCGATAACCACACGCGCACCTGAATCACCGAATTTATTGTCCAAAAGCATCTCGTGAGCGGCTTCGACTGCTTGCTCAACTGTCTCCGCAACGACGACACCTTTCCCAAGAGCCAAGCCGTCTGCCTTGACGACGATAGGAGCGCCTTTCTCCTCGATATAAGCCTTAGCTTCCTCGAAATCTGAAAATGTGCCATAGGCTGCTGTCGGAACGCCGTATTTGACCATGATTTCCTTGGCAAAATCCTTGGACCACTCCAGCTCCGCTGCAGCCCTAGTCGGACCAAAAGCCTTGAGACCAGCTGCATTGAAATCATCCACAATCCCAGCAGCCAGGGCATCATCTGGACCGATGAAGGTCCAAGCAATATCGTTGGCCTTTGCAAACTCAATCAATTTAGAATGTTCGGAAATAGAGATGTCCACCAATTCCAGAGCATCCAGAGTCATCCCGTCATTTCCCGGAGCCACAAAGACTTTTTCAACGTCTTTTGACTCAAGCAACTTCTTAGCAATGGCATGTTCACGACCACCCGATCCGACAACTAACAGCTTCATCTTTCAACCTCTTTTGCGAATTATTTACTAATATTATACCATAAACGTTCGTTTTAATCTAATTATATTTGCGAGTAAAAAATACAACATCGAGTAAACTTACTGAACCGATTTCATTTTTAGCCTTTAAACATTCAATACCGCCTCATTATAAAATAAGGCGGTATTGAGTGCGGAATATCTCTAAAAGTATGTAGAAAAGCTTCATTAGGTATTAAGCTTACCAGCTATAAGAAATATGATTTATTCGTTTCATCCTTATATCGGTTACCTCAAAACAATCCGGCGTAAATATAGCCAAATTGAATCCTTCGGGATTCATAACGCTGCGGAATTCAATTCCTTGATAAATTAATTCTCCAGAAATTGGTTTGGTTAGAGATTTCACAAAATCAGCTATATATTGAGTAGGGATATAATCTAGAATATCATCAGAATTTCTCATTACTCGCCCCATCTCAGAATCAATCTTTTTTAGATTTTTTTTATTAATCGCTAATTCAGCAAGATCATCAATAATACCATCTTGAAAAGGGCTAATTTCAATTATTTTTTTAAAATCAATGACTGTTATTGCAGACTTCAACTTAAAAGTGCCAATACATACATGATCATATAAACCTGTTCTTGTCTCATGTATTGTTGTCGTCTCTGAATCACCTAAATAAAGCATTACAACCCCTTTTGGATTAGCTCTTCCATCGGCTGATTTACCTTTAGGAGGTGCCCCTATCCCTTCTGATTCAAATGGTTTCCCGTCTTTTGAAATCCTGCACCTATAGAACTGTTCTCCTTCTGAATAAGTCTTTTGAATAGCTTCACAATACTTTCTTAGAATGCATTTATTAATTTGATTTGAATGAAAACGATTGTTATATTTAATGTCGTCAACAAAATCTTCCCAACTCTTACTGAACAATGAATGATCTTTTAAATAAATTGGGTCATACATCTGCTTTACTCCAACAGGGTGCGTTAACAATTCAGGACTTTCTTCGAATAGATTTTTACAAATCTCAGAAAGCATTTGGTGAATCTTGAATTCCTCTTTAGTAGTAAATATATTCCAATTTGTAGCTATTTCTGTTTTTAGAAGCGTTTCTTGCCCAACTGGGAAATTTTCTATTTTATCTACTGGAGAAAAAATAGAAACGAGAGAGCTCAAAAATGGAATTAAATAGTCGTCACACTGTGTATCATAAACACAAACATTATTATTTGAACAAATGTCACAGCTAGCTTGCCTTTCAGCTATATTAACTTCGTTTTTTAGAATCTCATCTGCAAAACAATCTTTACAAATTTTCATTCACTGTCTCCACTGATTCGGTCAAGATACTTACTAACCAATTCAATATGATGCATAATGGACAATTTCTTTACTGTGCCAAGTCCTGGATAAGAACCCGTTTTATACAATTTTTCAAATTCATTTATCGCCAGCGTTCTTTCCACTCGGCCCTCACTGACAAATGTAATTAATTTTTCAAGTGCTTCCTTAAACTTACCAGCTGGGTTTGTTGGATCTTGGTTTGATTCTGATACAAAATGGTGAATTCTTAGATTTTCATCAGAATCAAAATAAACGATGTGGATAGCGACAGCATAAGGAGCAAAACCTGATTCACTATACTCCTCTCCTACAATGGAATAGTCAGAAAATCCCTTATATCCATCTTTTATAAAATATTTATGATCATCTGAGAAGAATTCATCATCTTTGTCTGAATAATCTGTATTTCTTGCTAATTTAACAAAATTGTCAATAATCTTGACTTTATTTCCCTGAACTTCTCTTTTTAGTCTTCCTATTTCTGAAATAAAATTATACGCTGTCTCTTGATTCATATAATTTTTATTATATCCTTGTAAATCATCAGGCTTCTTACATACTGTTATTTGTTTGCCAATATCCGCAATAGACTTAAAATTATCTTCTAAACTATAATCCTTACTCATCAATGAAACATAATAAAAATTCTCACTTTCATCAATCAAACTATCCAATCGAGTAGCAAGATTACTTTTAGAAAAATCGCTATATTCCTCCAAAAAAGATCCTACACTTGGATTCATTACAATGGAACATTTCTGCCTCTTATCTTTAAAACCCTCCAAAGTACTTACCAGTGTAGGAGATAATCTCACCGGTTCAATAATTGGAATTACAGCGCTTCCTAATTTATTATTTTCTAACAATTCTCTAAGAGCAATTAACTCATACTGCCTTCCTCTCAAATATGGAAAATACATATAAATACTCCTTTATTCATCTAAAAATTGCTTTAATGCCTTAAAATCCTTAGGTTTAAAATTCATGAAATACACCAAAAATTTAAGTTCATAAGGAACATCTGCAAATAAATCTTTATCTATTGAATTCCTATTCTTCAATTCCATAAGAAAATCCGAATAAAACTGTTCCAATGGAATCTTTTTGGTTAATAATTTACAAACGTCATAATACTCAAATTGAGACACATCTGGTAACGAATTAAAATGTTTCTCAATAATATTTTCATATTCCCCCTTACGAAGTATTTTAAAAATTATTTCCCTATCTAAATCAGTATTGTACTTCTCTGGTTTAATTATTGTTTTAATTTTGCTGTTTCTTTGAAGCACATAAAGACCTACAGGTTTTTTTAACAACCTAATCTTCTCCAAAGCTAAATTTACATTTTTTTCATGAGTAACAATTGCAACGTGATTAAATGCTCTATAGTATTCTGTGATTTGATTTTCTAACCTGTCAAAATTGTCAAATTCAGTTTTGATTTCATATACCACAGCTTTTCCATTTATTAAAATAAAATCTGGTTTTGCATTTCCAACAGGTATTTCAGTCAAAGCAGTAGTAGTATTTATACTATGTACCCCTAATAATAATTTATTTAACAACGTATTTTTATAAAAATATTCATTTCTATACGATTGAGAGAGTTTCATATAAGTATTTTGAATTATAGACAAATTATTACCTAATTTATGATGCTGCGATACACACTCAAAAATTGGATCTTTTTTATTTTGTACGAGGTTTTTTATAGTATTTCTGGAAAAAAATCTATTTATTAAATAATTTTTTTTAATTTCCAAATTAATCCCCTCCTTAATTTCGCCCTTCTAACATTCATTATATCAAAAATATCTACTTCTAACACGATTTATCATAACTTTATTTATCACCTACCTTTATTCTAAAATTATGATGTTTTTCTAACCTACCAACAAGTTTCGCTTCTCATAATTTTTTATTAATCTATTACTTAATTTCAAAAAAAGGAAAGAAACTGTTTTCTTCCCTTTCGTTTTCTTAATGTCTAAAATGTCTTACACCTGTGAAGACCATGGCCAAGCCATATTTGTCAGCAGCTTCGATGGATTCTTGGTCACGGACTGATCCACCCGGTTGGATGATGGCCTTAATACCTGCTTTGGCGATTTCCTCCACGTTATCTGCGAATGGGAAGAAGGCATCTGAAGCAAGAACAGCACCATCAAGACGGTCTTTAGCTTGGTCAATGGCGATACGAACAGAAGCCACACGGTTGGTTTGACCAGGGCCAACACCCAATGTCATGTGGTCGTTAGTTACGATAATACCATTTGATTTGACATACTTGATAGCCTTCCAAGCAAACTCAAGAGCTGTCGCTTCTGTCTCAGTTGGTTGGCGTTTAGTCACCACTTGCCAGTCAGCTGGGCTTTCTTTGACCACGTCTTGGTTTTGAACGAGGAGACCACCAACAACACCAGTGTATTCTGCTTCTACTTCGCTAGCGTCTTGAGCATCGAATGGCAAGGCAAGGATACGCAAGTTTTTCTTTTTGTTGGTCAAAATGGCTAGCGCTTCATCCGTATAGCTCGGTGCGATGATGATTTCAAGGAAAACGCCGTGCATCTTCTCAGCTGTCGCAGCATCCACCTCACGGTTAAGGACGACAATTCCACCAAAGATAGACACTGGGTCAGACTCATAAGCATAATCCCAAGCAGTTTCGATGTCATCAGCTTGACCAATTCCACATGGGTTCATGTGTTTGAGAGCCACAACAGTTGGACGGTCTTTGAAATCACGGATAATACGGATAGCTGCATCCGCATCGCGGATATTGTTAAAGGACAATTCCTTACCGTTGAGCTGTTTCGCTGAAGCAATCGAATAGTCAGTCGGCAAAGCTTTTTGGTAGAAGTCAGCGTCCTGCTGAGGATTTTCCCCATAGCGCATGGCTTGTTTCAGGTCATAGGTCAAAGTGAGCTTTTCAGGTTTGCTTTCACCCACTTGAGCTGTGAAATATTCTGCAATCAAGGCATCATAAGCTGCTGTGTGACGGAAAACCTTGGCTGCTAAACGTTGGCGAGTTTCATAAGTCGTTTCACCATTGGCTGACAACTCGTCCAAAACCACTGCATAGTCAGCAGGGTCTACTACAACTGTCACGCTGGCATGGTTTTTAGCTGCTGAACGAAGCATAGACGGCCCGCCGATATCGATATTCTCCACCGCGTCAGCGTAGGTCACATCTGGTTTGAGAATCGTTTCCTTGAAAGGATAAAGATTTACCACAACAAGGTCAATGAGCTCAATCTGATTGTCCTTAGCAGCCTCTAGATGGCTATCCAAATCACGACGAGCGAGGAGACCACCGTGGATATTTGGATGAAGGGTCTTGACACGACCGTCCATCATTTCTGGAAAACCAGTCACATCATCAATTGCAATGGTCTCCACCCCAGCATTATCAAGGGCAACTTTGGTACCACCTGTCGAGATGATATCCCAACCAAGTTTTTTAAGTTCTTGGGCAAATTCAACAATGCCCGCTTTGTCTGAGACGCTGATTAAGGCGCGTTTAGTCATATTATTTCCTTTCATTTACTTATCCAACAATTCTCTAATAACCTCTGGATACAACTTGTACTCTGCCTCATGAATTCGAGCTTCAAAATTTTCGATGGTATCATCAGCTAGACGTGGCACACGGACTTGTTTGATGACCTTGCCTGTGTCCACACCAGAATCCACCCAGTGAATGGTGACGCCGCTCTCAGCAACACCAGCATTCCAAGCGTCCTCAATCCCATGAGCTCCTGGAAATTCGGGCAGGTAGGCTGGATGAATGTTGATAATTCGACCTTCATAAGCTGCCAACAAGGTTGGCCCAACGATTTTCATGTAGCCGGCGAGGCAAATCAAGTCAATCTGGTGTTCTTCCAAGAGTTCAACAAGAGCTGCTTCATAGTCCGTCTTGTTCTCAAACTCCTTGAGTTCAAAAGTATGGGACAGAATGCCAAGCTTGTCTGCCCGCTCCAGTACATAGGCATCTCGGTGGTCTGAAAAGACAAACTCCACTGGAAATTCTTCGGCAATCACCTGAAAATTTGAGCCATTACCAGAGGCAAAAACTGCTATTTTTTTCATTTGATGATGACACTTTCGTTTTCTTTCTTGACAATGCGACCAATTTCATAAACTGGTTCATCCAGCAATTCCTTGACACGATTCACATTTTCAGGGCTAACTGCCAGCATGAGTCCCACACCCATATTGAAGATTTCAAACATTTCTTCATGCTTGATTTGACCGTATTTTTCAAGAGCCTTGAAAATCGGAAGCACTGGAACCTTGTCTTCCTCAATCTCGGCAGCCAAGTTAGCTGCAAACATACGAGGGACATTCTCAATAAAGCCACCACCTGTGATGTGGGCAATACCGTTGACCAGCTCTTCCTTGATGAGTGGCAAGACGGCCTTGACATAGATACGAGTTGGCTCAAGAAGGACTTCCTTGAGTTTCTTGCCTTCCAATTCTGGCAAGACTTCCTCACCTGTGTAGTCCGCAAAGACACGACGTACAAGTGAGTAACCATTTGAGTGAAGCCCACTTGAAGCCAATCCGAGAAGAACATCTCCTTCTGTCACTTTTGAGCCGTCAATGATTTGAGATTTTTCAGCCACACCGACTGCAAAACCAGCCAGATCGTAGTCATCTGCGCCATACATACCCGGCATTTCAGCCGTTTCCCCACCGATGAGGGCCGCACCTGCCTGCACACAGCCTTCTGCTACACCAGCGACCACTTGTTCTAGCTTAGCTGGTTCATTCTTCCCTGTCGCCACATAGTCGAGGAAGTAAAGAGGCTCCGCACCTGCAGCGATGATGTCATTAACACACATGGCCACACAATCCTGCCCAATCGTGTCATGCTTGTCGTATTTGATAGCCAACATGAGCTTGGTCCCGACACCATCAGTTCCTGAAATCAAGACAGGCTCTTTGACACCAGTTTTTGAAAGGTCAAACATGCCACCGAAACCACCAAGAGCTCCCATGACACCTGCACGCTCCGTACGAGCTACGTGCTTTTTGATCCGTTCAACAACTTCATAACCCGCTTCAACATCCACACCGGATTGCGCATAAGCATTTTTATTTGTCATTTGTTTATTCCTTTCCTTTAATGGAGAGTCTTTATCCGTCTATTTGTAAAAACTGATCTTGTCACCCAAACTTCTACGATATTCTTCTTCATAGTCGTAGAGAGGAGTTGGGTAGTCGCCGTCAAAGTAAGCGACACAGAGACCACCGTTCGGCGCATCTGTTTCAATACCAATCGAATCAATCAAACCATCAATCGAAAGATAGGTCAGACTATCCGCACCAATGATTTGACAGGTTTCTTCGACCGTATGATTGGCAGCAATCAGCTCCTGACGCGTCTGGATATCAATCCCGTAGAAGCATGGATAGGCTAGCGCAGGACTACCAATGGCAACATGAACCTCGGACGCACCTGCTTCTTTCAAAAGCTGAACGATGCGGCGAGAGGTTGTCCCACGAACAATGGAATCATCAATCATCACCACACGTTTGCCTTTGACAACGCCCGAAACAGCAGACAGTTTCATCCGCACCCCTTGCTCCCGCAATTCTTGAGTCGGTTGGATAAAGGTGCGTTGCGTGTATTGGTTTTTGATGAGACCCATTTCATTTGGCAGACCTGATTCTTCTGCAAATCCCATAGCTGCGCTGAGCGAGGAATTTGGCACACCGACCACAATATCCGCTTCGTGCTTAAATTCACGCGCCAATTGAGCCCCCATACGTTTGCGAGCTGTATGGACATTAACACCATGAATGTTAGAGTCAGGGCGAGCAAAATAGATATACTCCATAGAGCAAATCGCCAACTGTGTATCATCTGTATAGCTATCATACTGGATGCCCTTATCATCAATGATCACAATCTCTCCAGGCTTCAAATCTCGGATCCACTCAGCACCAATAACTTCAAAAGCACAGGTTTCGGAGGAAACCACTACCGCTCCGTTGGTCATTTTCCCAATCGAAAGCGGACGGAAGCCATTAGGGTCAAGCGCCGCAATCAACTTGTCCTCAAAAAGCAAGATATAAGCAAAGCCCCCTTTGACAAGACTGAGCGCTTCCTTGATTTTGCCCATCAAGTTCGGATTGTGACTCCGGCGAATGAGGTGGGCCAAGATTTCCGAGTCTGAAGTTGAACTGAAAATTGCTCCTCTTTGTTCCAATTCTTGCTTGAGCGATTCGGCATTGGTCAAGTTTCCGTTGTGAGCAAGTCCAAACTGCATATCATGAAAGCGAAAGAGGAAGGGCTGGATGTTATCTACAGAAGCTTCTCCAGCCGTCGCATAACGAACATGCCCAATCGCGCTCGTTCCAGTCAGTTTATCCAAATTAGCTGGGTTTCTGAACACTTCTGATAAAAGCCCCATGTCACGATGACGCTTTAGTTTCCCTTGATCATTGGAGAGGATTCCTGCCCCTTCCTGACCACGGTGCTGAAGACTGTGGAGCCCAAAATAGGTTAATTTAGCAGCATCTGGATGCCCCCAGATACCGAAAACACCACATTCTTCATTAAGAGATTTTACTTCGTATGTCATTTTTTATACCTAATTTTTATTTGTGTAGCACCAAGAGCTAGATCTACATGACTTTTACATTACTGATACTATCTATTAGAAAATCTGCAAATCTTACTTTCCAGTAAAGTATTGAACAGCTGATGCGAACAGGTGCTGGTCTTTATTTCCTGGGATGTTTTGGAAAAGACCATCTTCATAACGTTCTGAGTGTCCCATTTTACCGATGATTTGACCATTCTTGCTGGTAATTCCTTCGATGGCATTTACCGAACCATTCGGATTGTACTTAGAATCCATACTTGGTTTGCCGTCAAAGTCAACGTATTGACTGAAAATTTGACCATTGTCACGGAGCTCCGCGAATTCTTCAGCCGTCACGACAAATTTCCCTTCACCGTGCGAAACAGGGATAGCATGGATATCGCCCACTTGCACGCCAGCCAACCATGGCGAATTGGTATTGGCAATCCGAGTTTCCACCATCTTGGCCACGTGCTGGTTGGCATCATTGTAGAAAAGGGTTGGACTAGTACTGCTGGCATCCTCGAAGTTCCCGTATGGAAGAAGACCTGATTTGACCAAGGCTTGGAATCCATTACAGATACCGATAATCAAGCCACCACGAGCGATAAAGCTATCAATGGCTGCACGCACTTTTTCATTGAGCAGGATATTGACAATAAATTTAGCTGAACCATCTGGCTCATCCGCAGCTGAGAAACCACCTGCAAAGAATAGGATATTTGCCTTGCCGATATTGTCAACCATGGTTTCAACTGACTTGACAATGGCCTCTTCATTCAAGGTCACGAATGGTACTAAGTTGACCTCTGCACCTTCTTTTTCAAAGGCCTTGGCTGAGTCATATTCTGAGTTGGTTCCTGGGAAGACTGGGATGTAAACCACAGGTTTTTCAATAGTTTCTTTGGCTTTGATGACTGCGTTAGAAGCGACAGCTGAAACTTCTACCAGTTCTTTAGCTTGGGCAAATTCAGTAGGGTAAACTTCTTCCAATTTCCCTTGGAAGGCACTGTCAAGTTTGTGTCCATCTAGCTTCACACCGTTGACAGTCAGTGTAAAGTCTGCTTTCGTTTGTCCAATCTTCTCCACTCCAGCAATTTCTTGAGGAGATGTGAAGACAAATCCGCCCAATTGAGCTGTCAAGGCTGTCTCAAGTTCAGGCAAGGTCACCTCTGCACCGATATGGTTCCCAAAGGTAGCAAGAGCCAAGCTTTCAAGGACACCACCATATTTAACAGCTGATGCAGATGTTACTTTGTGTTCAGCTTGGATAGCTTCAAATTGAGCAAAGTTAGACTTAGTCAAGTCAAAATCAATCTCTGCAGAGAGGGCTTGACCTGGAATGTAGTAGATGTTTTCACCAACATTCTTGAACTCAGGAGAGAGGACCTTACGGCTATCTGCCGTCGTCACCCCAAAGGCAACCAAGGTTGGCGGTACGGTCAATTCTTCAAAGGTACCAGACATAGAGTCCTTCCCACCGATAGATGGCAAGCCAAGTTGGATTTGTGCTTCGATAGAGCCTAGGAGAGCTGCTACTGGCTGACCAAAACGCTCAGCTTGCTTGTCCATGCGCTCGAAATACTCTTGGTATGAGAAACGAGCCTTGGACCAGTTTGCACCAGCAGCCACTAAACGAGCAGTTGCTTCGATAACCGCATAAGCCGCACCGTGGTATGGAGACCATTCTGCCACATAAGGGTTAAAGCCTTGGGCCATGACCGACGCAGTGTGAGTCACCCCGTGCTGAACTGGCAATTTCTGCACAGATGCCTCAGTTGGTGTGAGTTGGTAGCGACCACCAAGTGGGTGATTGACCGTTGAACGACCGACCGAACAGTCAAAGATGGTTTGCAAGCCTTTTTGACTCGCATGGTTGAGATCAGACAGAACCGCAAGGGTATCTGCTTCAAGTGTGTTAGTGCTTGTTGTTCGTTCTTCTGGAAGCTTGACATCCTTGTCCACCACCTTGGCATCGACGACCACACGCACACCGTTTGTATCAAGGAAACGACGTTCCAAGTCAACAATCGTTTCACCATTCCAGTGCATGACAAGATTTGGTTTTTCAGTCACTGTTGCCACAACAACAGCATCAATATTTTCTTTGTTACATTCTGCAACGAAGGCATCTACGTCCTCAGGACGAACCACGACCGCCATCCGTTCTTGCGATTCAGAGATGGCAATTTCTGTCCCGTTCAACCCTTGGTATTTAAGAGGAACCTTGTTGAGGTCAATTTCAAGACCGTCTGCCAATTCACCGATGGCCACACAGACACCACCAGCACCAAAATCGTTGGATTTCTTGATGAGACGAGTGACATCACCATTGCGGAAAAGACGTTGAATCTTGCGTTCTTCGATGGCATTCCCTTTTTGAACCTCTGCACCAGCAGTTTCCACAGACTCAACCGTTTGAACCTTAGAAGAGCCTGTCGCACCACCGACACCATCACGTCCTGTCTTACCACCGAGAAGAATAATCACATCTCCCGCTTCTGGTTTTTCACGGACAACATTGCCCTTGGGAGCTGCACCAACAACGGCACCAAGCTCCATGCGTTTGGCTACAAATCCTGGGTGGAAGTATTCACGAACGTAAGTCGTCGCAAGACCAATCTGGTTCCCATAAGAAGAGTAACCGTGAGCCGCTGTTTTAGAAATGACTTGTTGTGGCAATTTCCCAGCACGCGTTTCTGAAATCGGAGCTGTAATATCACCCGCACCTGAGATACGCATGGCTTGGTAAACGTAGGAACGGCCTGACAACGGATCACGAATGGCTCCACCGATACAGGTAGCCGCTCCACCAAATGGCTCAATTTCCGTTGGGTGATTGTGGGTTTCGTTTTTAAACATAAGGAGCCAAGGTTCTTTCACACCATTGACATCCACTTCGATTTCAACCGAGCAGGCATTGATTTCGTCTGACACTTCCATATCGTCCAAACGCCCATTAGCTCGCTCATAACGACCGAAAATAGTCGCCATATCCATCAAGGTTTGTGGTTTCTCCGAACGCCCCAACTCATCACGCATAGCAATATACTTGTCATAAGTCGCTTGCAATTGCTTTTGGAATTTAGAAGCTGAGAAATCAATCTGTTTCAACTCTGTCTCAAAAGTCGTGTGACGGCAGTGGTCAGACCAGTAAGTATCCAAAACCTTGAGCTCTGTCTCAGTTGGCACGCGCCCGATTGACTTGAAGTAGTCTTGGATAAAGAGCAAATCATCCACTTCCATGGCCATCCCTTGCTCGGCCTTGTAGCGGGCAAAGTCTTCTGCCGTATAGCTTTCAAAGAAGGTCAATTTTGGAATGGTCTTGTCTGACTCTGAAAATTCCTGCTTGGCAATCCCTATCGTAATGTCCTTGAAACGAGAATCAACTGGATTGAGCAAGTAGTTCTTGACCGCTTCCAACTCAGTTGCATCAATATCTTTATTAACCAAGTATAGTTGGGCTGTGTTGACTGTCACATCACTCGAACTTCCCAGCAAAAGCAAGGCTTCCTGTGAAGAAGCTGCACGCTGGTCAAACTGCCCTGGCAAGCTTTCAATGGCAAAGAAAGCATAGTTGGCAAGATCCGCCTGCACAACCGCTTCGTCCAAAACATGGTCTGTCACCTGCTCAGAGAAGATGTGCTTCTCTGCAGGTGCGAACAAGTTCTCTGATAAATCAAAGACATCATAAACTTGCACAATGCGAATACTTTTCAAAGTTGACAATCCCAAGTTGTGCTGGAGCTCTCTCACCAAACTCTCTGACTTGACCTGAAAATCAGCCTTTTTTTCAACAAAAATACGTTTATCCATCAATTCTTATTCCTTTATTTCAGCTCTTACAATGTCTCTAACGACCTTGAGGTTGTTATTTCAACTCCTGCAATTTTTCCCAGACAATCTCGTAAACGTCTGTTAATTCTCCGAGACCTCTACGGAAAACATCCTTGTCCATGTGGTTGCCATCCGCATCCCACAAACGGCAGTTATCTGGTGAAAACTCGTCTGCCAAGATAATCTTGCCATCCTTGTCAAAACCGAACTCTAGCTTAAAGTCAATCAATTTAAGACCAATCTCAGCAAACCAAGCCTTCAAAAGTTCATTGATACGACGGGTTTCTTCCTTCAAGTAGGCAATCTGCTGGTCATCCGCAATTTTAAGGAATTTCACATGCTCGTCATTGATAAAGGGATCATCCAAATCATCATTTTTATAGTAAAATTCGACAATCGGAGTCTCAAATGCGATACCTTCTTCTACGCCAAAACGTTTTGAAAAGGAACCAGCCGTGTAGTTGCGGAGCACAACTTCCAAAGGAATAATCTCAACCTTTTTATTGAGTTGTTCCGTGTCCGAAATTTTCTCCACAAAGTGAGTCGCTACACCAGCAGCATTTAATTTCTCAAAAATAAAAGATGAAATCTGATTATTTAAGACTCCCTTGCCCGCAATCTGCTCCTTCTTGACACCGTTGAAGGCAGTTGCCTGGTCCTTGTAAGTTGAAATAATGAGATTTTCATCCTCAGTTGTATAGATATCCTTGGCTTTTCCCGAATAGATCAGTTGTTTTGACATTTTAAAGTTCGCCTTTCGTTTTACTTGAGCACATTCTACCACAAAAGCATAGAAAATTCAAGGTTTTTACGAATAAATAACATTTTCCTATTTTAAGCGTAAAGAAAAACTGCAAGATGAACTCTTCTTACAGTTTTAAAATCATTTATCCTCTGAAAAACACGAATATTACCCTTTATTCAAAAATTGATCCCAAAAATAACGGAGATAGCTTTTCTTCCCTGTGATCATCTGCAGGCGGCCTTCTAAACCATAACGAAGTTTTTCAGCCTGTTCCGAAGTTAAATTAGTCTCCGCCTCAATTTTAAAGAAATTTCCCTTTTCAGTCTTGGTAGCTGTCGCATCAATATTCGTAATCGCAGAAACAAGAATAAGTTCTTTGTTGGCATCCTTGGTTGTAGTAAAGCGAACAGAATCACCTACTTTGAGCCTTGCAACATCTTTTGAACTAAGATAGGCTGTGAGTTTGGTTTTCCCTTCTTTCTCCAAGGATGGGTAGAGTTGGGCTAGCAGGGTTCCTTCTGCGACCATGGTAGAATCACTGGTCTCAGGATTAAGGTGAAGTACCCCATCCTCGCTTGCTGTGATTTTCCCCTTGTCCAGCAGACCTCCTTGGACTTTCTTACCAGACTCTGCTTCTAAAATTTTCTGATCCAAAAGGGTTAACTCCTGACCGACTTTGACTAGGTGCTGGGATTTGAGGGATTCAAGCTGACTGTCCAGTCCACTTGCGTAGGCCTGTTGAGCTCCAGATCCCGCATACTGCACACGATAAGTAGCTAAACTAGACTCTAGCTGGCTAATTTGGGCATCCACCTGTGCAATAACTTGCGATTTAGCTTGCGGATCTTCTCCAGCTTGGTTTTTATAGGTCTGATAAAAAGAGTAAGCCGCATTTTGACTATCCAATTGAGCTCCTGTTTCAATCGCCGACTTAGTTGTTTTGTAATCTCGAATTTTATCCTGTGTTTGGCTGATAAGATTGCCAATCTCGGCCTGGCTCTGACTTGCTACCGCATTTTGAGAGGAGATGCTGGCATTTTGCTGAGAAACATTACTCCTAAGACTACTAGCTTGGCTGAGATAGTCTCGAAACATCTCCTGATAACCAAACTTATCCGCCTCTGGAAATTGATCACTCCCCTCTTTCAAACTGGATTTCAAATACCCTAACTGTTTTTTTTGATCCTTTAACATCTCCAGCTGACTGGCGTATGCTTCAGCTTGAACAGCCTCTGCCCCTTGCTGGTACTGAACAAGGAGATCACCCTGCTTGACTAGTTTGTTTTCTTCTAGATAATTGGCCACGATGCGTTGATTGCTAGTCGATTGGATATTGGCAATGATCCGACTAGGTTCGACAGTAGCTCGGGTAGACAAACTCATCTCCTTCTCTGCAAAGACTGCAAAGCCAAGTAAAAACACGAGCAGAAGTGACATGGGTAAAATCACTCGACTGGAAAAATTATGGTAACGACGATGGTAAAACTCCGCACTTTCTAAAAATTCTGGTTGCATCTTCTCCTCTTTCTAGCTATTCACCAAATGGGCGTAAAATCCACCTCGAGCAAGCAAGTCTGCATGGGTGCCTTCTTCGACAATCTTGCCCTGATCCAAAACAAGAACCTTCTCTGTCCGCTCAGCAATGGTCAAGCGGTGGGCGATGAAAATCAAGGTCTTATCCAAAGCCATAAGATTATCCACAATCCGCTTCTCTGTCAAAATATCCAGACTGCTGGTCGCCTCGTCCAATATCAAGACAGGCGCATCTGTCAAGAGAGCACGCGCCAGAGCGATTCGTTGCCGTTGCCCACCTGAAATTCCAGCCCCATCCGAAGTTAATTCTGTCTGATAATTCAGTGGCATGCGCTCAATATCCTCCCGAATCTCTGCCAATTCAACAGCCCGTAAGATATCCTCCTGTGTCGTCCCCTCCTTGGCCCCAAGGAGAAGATTTTCCAAAATCGTCCCGTTAAAGACATAGGGCTGTTGAGGCAGGTAGTTGATATACTGGCGCAGGGCCTTTTTATCAATCTGATTGAGATTGACACCACCCAGACTAATCTCCCCCTGACTTGGATCGTAAAAATTAACCATCATCTTGGCCAAAGTTGTCTTGCCTGATCCTGAAATTCCCACGAAAGCCACCTTAGAACCTTGCGGGATAGTCAAATTGATATCCGACAAGACGTCACGACCATAGCCATACTTATAGTGGACTTGTTTAAAGGTCATATCCCCTTTCATCATGCTCAAATCTTCGACTGTTTTCTTCTCCTCAAACTCCGAAGCTACTAGATAAACCTCATTTAAGCGATTATTGGCAACCTGCGCTGTCTGAAGTTTGGTTTGTAAGTTGATGATATTTTCCAAAGGATTGGTAAAGTAAACAAGCAGGGTGTTATAGGTAATCAGCTGACCCAAACTCATTTTCCCATCCATGACGAGAATAGCTCCCATCCAGAGAACAGCAACATTGAGCAGGAGCTGGGCAAGTTTTTTCAGAGCCTTTTGCTGGCTTTCTGCCTGACTATAGGTAAAAGATTTTTTCAGATAAGCCACAAATTCCTTGTCAATCTTTTGATAGCGTGAACTTTCACTGGTCAAAGACTTAATGGTCTCAATACCGTTGATGTCCTCGATGATAGAAGAAGACAGAACCGCATTGGCTTCCATGGTATCCCGATTCATCTTTTCAAAAGGTTTCATAAAGACAAAGATAATCACTGTATAGATGGGAAGCGCAAGTAGACTAATGAAAAAGAGTGTCATATTTTGTGAAAACAAGACAAGCGAAATAATCAAAATCGTCGACACATCCAAAAAGATCGATAGAATGGTCGACGCCAGCGCATCGATGATACTATTGGCATCTGTAAAACGAGACACGATTTCTCCTGTCCTGCGTGTCGCAAAAAAGGACATTGGCAGGTGAAAAACATGCTTGATGTAGGACAAAATCACATCAATTGACAGGCGTTGCCCAAGGACCAGCAAGAGATACTCCTGAGCATAAGACAAAATCTGCTGGAGGATATAGACGATGACTAGTCCTATTGAGATGATGCCCAAGGTCGAACGCATCTGATCTGGCACATAACTATCAATGATAGACTGGAGATAATAGGAGCCCACGATATTGATCAGGGTTACCAAAAGTGTCGCTAGGACGATATTGGCAATTAAACCTCGCTGTTTGAGTAAGATTGGCAAGAAGGATAGGAGCCCCTGTTTTTTCTCCTTATGGGGCTTATAGTCCGGAGATGGCGCCATAAAGAGACTAATCCCTGTCCACTCTTGCGCAAATCGCTCACGGGAAATCTTGGTCAGCTTGACACCGGGATCTGGATCAGCGATATGGATAGTCTTCTTATCCTGACCTGTCACCACATAGTAGTGGAGCAATTTCCCTTCCTTGAGCACATGGGCTACAAAAGGAAAGGTCAAATCTGGCAAGTCAAAGAGCGTCATATCCGCCTTAATAGCCCGCGTTTCAAAACCAAGCTCCCCTGCTACCTTTACAAGACCCAAAGCAGTCGTCCCATCCATGGTCGTCTTAGCCAACTCTCGTAGATGAGCCAAGGAGTAATAACTACCGTAGTAGCCAAAGACCATAGCCAAGGAAGCCACGCCACAATCCATCTGATCCACCTGGGGACGATAGTGCCTTTTCCTAAATTTCATATCCTTCTCCTTTTTCTAACAATCTCTTAAAAACTTTGTAAGATTATTTTAACCAAACGAAGAAGAAATCGGAAAATTATTTCTGAAAAAACAATATTCATACCTGAACAGCACTTTTTGTCAAAGAAAATAGGCAGAACAAGAGTCCTGCCTAAATCATTCAATTACAGAGATTTCTTACCTTTCCCACTTCTTTTATGAATGGTGTATAAAACGATAAACGAAAACACAGGTGGTACCATATAACTACTTTCACTCATTGTCACCTGAAATCCAAGAGTTGCTAGTATCGTAAAGATGAGAATATTCATTAAAAATAGAAAAACAAATACAATAAAGGATTTTAAAATCTTATTCATTTCGGTCCTCATTCTTTTCTTTATCCGTTCTTTTCTGGATGGTATGATTTTTCACCGCTATGTAAATAATTAAAAGAGGTATAGGATAGGAAAACAGGTCTGAAACTCCCATGAAATTTACACTATACTTTTCTGGTAATAGCTTATAGTCCATTAAAACTTGAAGGATAGAAAGTACAATGCGTACTAGTAGGAGTCCCCCCTAATAAGATCACTTCTTTTTTAATATACGGATACCTTCCTCACTAAATGCAGATTACGGTCCATTGGTCTAACACTCCAAGATTTCTTTTATGCTGGAGCTACAGAAATCAGACTCATGTTATCATCGTTTGTTATCTTTTTCTTCACTTCTATAAAGTAAGATAAAGGTCATCAAAAATAATGAAATCGCAGGTATATCAAAATATTCAAACCATTTAGGTAGGTCTATTTTGTTTACATCAGCTACGATTCTAATAATTAGATAAGCCATCAAGCTAAATAATACAGTGGTCTCTGGCCAAGCTTTTCGTAGTAATCGAACAACTTTCATCTTAAACTCCAATCTGATGGTCAATCAATTTCCTATCTTACTTTCTGTTGTTTTGTACTTGTATCCTACATAAAACAGACCAAGCAGAATTGGATAGGTTTCTGGATAAAATAGGGTATTGATCGGATTTTTCAAAATCAAATACGTTGCGATGTAGATAATAAGCGATACGATAAAATACCCCTCAGCAAATCCTAATAAGAATTTTTTCATGGTAGACTCCTATTTACCTGACAAGAGTGCTCGAGTTGTTAAAATAGCTCCACCTGTATATACAAAACCTTTTACAAAACCGACTGCCACAGGGATAAGAAGGGGAAAGGCTCCCCCTTGAATTTCCTGCAAGTCCGTCTCAGTCATTGTTTCAAATTTTAAAATAGATTTTTCCATATCATCTCCTCCTTCTATTACCATCTACTCGTCACATAATTATAACCTGCAATTCCTGCTGCAGTAATTCCACCAGCAATTTTAGCTGCTGTCACAGGATTAGCAATCACCCAAGCTACAATCGGCCATGCTCCTCCATCCACATCCATCAACTCTTCTTCTGTAAGAGCTGCAAAGTTCTGTTCCATTTTGTCAAAGTTTGTCATCTTTTTTCTCCTTTATTTCTATTTTTTAGTTTACGACTTCTAGCTCTTAAACCATTTTAAAAACCAGATTGGATAAATAACTGAAATAATCATTTCTAATCTCCTTCCTCTTCTCACTTGTCTATTCGAGAAATAATTTTAAAATAAACAGCTAAATCAAATTTATTTTAAAAACCACTTAATGAACCATGGATACATGATTGGCATAAACATGAAGCAATCTCCTTCCTTTTCTTCTCACTTATCTATTCGAGAAGTGATTTAAAATGAACAGATAAATTTCATTTATTTTAAATACCATTTGATAAACCATGGCAATAAGATTGGTAAATACATCGCGTAGTCTCCTTCCTTTTCTTCTTACCTATCTATTCGAAAAACTATTCGAAAATGAACAACTATTTTATTTTTATTTTAAAAACCACTTAATGAACCATGGATACAAGATTGGCATGTACATGAACTGTCCTCCTTTTTTCTGTCTCATCTCTATATTCGCAATTTCTACAAAAATGTTTCAAATTTTTCCTTTTTCCTGCAAACAAAAAAAGCAACATGACTTGCATGTTGCTTTTTGCTATATTTTACCTTTAATGGTTTCAATTACATCTGTTACATTTTGAAGTTGGTCAATTTCCTCATCGCTGATTTCGATTCCAAATTCATCTTCTAGCGTCAAGACAAACTCCATCAAGTCCACTGAGTCCGCATCGAGATCGTCCTTCAAACTCAAGGCTTCTGTCACGACAAAGTCTTCTCCCTGTCGCTCTTGAATAATGGCTACAATACGGTCAAAAATTTCTTTTTCTGTCATCTTTTTATTCTCCTGAAAATTCACGCGCAGTCTGAGCAACTACGTCTGTTTCGAGCATGGTACGAATCTGGCGAATCGTACTGTACACAGCCTTGGCATCACTGGAACCATGAGTCTTTACAACTGGCGCCTTGACACCAAACAAGACTGCCCCTCCAACATCTGAATAGTTAAGCTGCTTTTTCAAACCTTTGAGGCTATCTTTGAGAAGGAGAGCACCTAGTTTCGCTCGAAGGCCACCACCTGTAATAGCCGTCTTGAGTAAGCCCATGATCCCCATAGCGGTCCCTTCGATAGATTTGAGCACAGCGTTTCCCGTGAAACCATCTGTTACGACAACATCCGCAACACCATTCATCAAATCACGCGCTTCCACGTTTCCGACAAAATTCAAGCTTTCATCAGCCGCTAGTAAGTCATAAGTTTCCTTACGAAGCGGGTCTCCCTTGCTGCTTTCTGTTCCATTGTTGAGCAAACCAACACGTGGTTTCGAAATTCCACGGACATTTTTCGCGTAGAAGGAACCTAGGACAGCATATTGATGCAGGTGTTGGGCTGTATTTTCTGCATTGGCTCCAAGGTCTAGCATATCAAACCCTTTGCCATCAATGGTTGGCAAGGTAGACATGAGTCCAGGACGATCAATATTCTTGATACGACCCACAATGAAGAATCCTGCAGCCAACAAGGCACCTGTGTTGCCTGCAGAGAGAACAGCGTCTGCTTCTCCCTCCTTGACTGCCTTGGCTGCTAATACCATGCTGGCATTTTTCTTCTTACGGATAGCTTTTGTCGGCTCATCGTCTGAGTTAATTTTCTCATCCGTATGGATAATGCTGACGCGCTCTGTCGCTGTTAGATATTGCTTGATCTTGCTTTCATCTCCGTAGAGTTGAACCTCAATATCTGAAAAGTCAGCCAGGGCTTGATTGACACCCTCAACGATGGCCTGAGGTGCGTAATCGCCTCCCATGGCATCTACTGCGATTTTTTTCATTTCTCTTCCTCTTTTAGTAATTGTCCCCAGTCTGCTAGGGAATCAATAAATTTCTTTGATTTTAGGTGAATCCCAACGTACTCTTCGTAGAGTTGATCCATAAATTGGCGTAGCTCTTGCTTGATTTCGGCCTTAAGCGAAATGCTCTCCAAGGTTTCAAAATCAATGGCTTGAAATTGATTGAGCAGATAAGGGATATTGGGATTCAGATGGCAACGTTTCTCGTCTTCATGATAATGCTCTGGACAAAGGCAGGCTCCATATTTAAAAGAAAAGTCAAAGGCCTGACCGACCCGATGGCAAAAGACACACTCATTAAAATTAAGGCTGATTCCAAATCGAGTCAAGATTTGAATTTCAAAAATATTGGTTAAGACCTGATAATCTATCCCTGCTTCCATCAACTCCAGAGTCTTCCTCAAGAAAGCAAACAAGGGAGCATTCTGCTGATTATCCTGCAAACTAGCATCTGCAAGAGCTGCCACATAGGTCGCATAGGCCATGACAAAGAGATCACTATTAATCTTGGGAAAGGTCATCACCTCATGGTAGTCCTCGATGTAGCTAAGCCCGTCATCATTGATGCGCAAGAGAAATCGTGCCAACACCAAGGGCTGAATAACCGGAGCTAGTTTGGACTGGCCAGCGTGTTTGACGAAAAACATGCGCTTGCCCGCCTGCTCGGTAAAAATTTTGACTAGCTTGTCATCCTCACGAAAATTACGATTGTAGAGTACGAGACCTTGACTCGTGATAGACTGAATCATGCTTCTCTCATGTACTCCTCAAGTCGTTTCATGGCCTCTCTAATCGTTTCCATGCTAGCTGCATAGGACAGACGCACATAGCCTTCTCCGTAACGTCCAAAGGCTGCACCAGGGATAAAGGCAACGGCCTTCTTATAGGCAAAATCCTTCAGAAAAGCAAAGGAGTCTTGATTGTAGCCCGCTGGAATCTTAGCAAATATATAGAAGGCCCCATCTGGTTTGATAATCTCAAAACCAAGAGCAGTCATCTTTTCGATGATATAATCTCGACGCTGGATGTATTCCTTCTTCATAGGCTCCGCATCGTTTTTACCAGCGGTCAAAGCCTCCACCGCAGCATGTTGAGCCATGGTATTTGCGGCAGTGACCAAGTACTGGTGACTCTTGATCAACTGGGCTATGAAAACCACAGGAGCAAAGATAAAGCCTAAACGCCAACCAGTCATAGCATGCGATTTAGATAAGCCATTGATAATAATAGCCTGGTCTCTCAGCATAGTTCCCAGAGACACATGAGCTTCCCCTGTATAGGTCAATTCTGAGTAAACCTCATCACAGACAACAAAAATCTCGTACTTGCGTAAAACGTCTGCCAAGGCTTCCAACTGCTCCCGACTATAGGTGATTCCTGTCGGATTGGCTGGATAGTTGAGAATAACTGCTTTGAGTTTATCCCCTTGCTCCAGAATGGCCTTTCCCAACATCTCAGGAGTCAAGACAAACCCATTTTCAGTTGTATCAATCTCAACAATCTCTGCCCCAACCAGATTGACAATCGGTTCATAGCCTGGATAGGCAGGAGCTGGCAAGAGCACCTTGTCCCCCTCTTCCAAAATAGCTGTCAAAGTAGCAGATAAAGCCTCTGTCGCCCCAATTGTAACCAAAATTTCATTTTCAGGATTATAATCTAGCTGGTATTTTTCTTTTACAAAGTCGCTAGCAGCCTGGCGCAAGGTCAGTAAACCGCTCATCCCTGTATAGTAGGATTGGTTCTGGTCAATGGCCCGCTTGGCTGCCTCCTTGATATGATCTGGCGTCGTAAAGTCAGGCTCTCCCAAGGTCAAACGCAAGATCCCAGGAATCTCTGAAATTGCCTGGTCAAACTGGCGAATCAAGGAAACTTGAATCTTGTCTAACTGTTTATTAAAGCGTTTGGTTAAGTCCATAGATATCCCCCTTGCTTACAGAACATAGTACTATTATACTACAAAAGCTTCCTGACCGCAAAATCCATCTGAAACCCGCATTTTTCACTTTCTGTTTTACTTTTCTTCTCGACAGGACTATAATAATAAGTGCTTATTTTCGGAGGTTTATATGTCATTTTTATCAAAAAATGGAGCAGGAATCTTGGCCTGCCTTCTCATTTCTATCGTATCTTGGTTCCTGGGAGGATTTTTCCCCGTCGTGGGTGCACCTGTCTTTGCAATTTTTGCTGGGATGCTCCTCCACCCCTGGCTCTCACCCTACAAACAACTAGACGCAGGTTTGACCTTTAGTTCCAAGAAATTGCTCCAGTATGCCGTTATCTTACTCGGTTTTGGTCTCAATATCTCGCAAGTCTTCGCAGTTGGACAATCTTCACTCCCCGTTATCCTTTCCACCATTTCGATTTCCTTAATCGTTGCCTACCTCTTCCAGCGTTTCTTTGCGCTAGACACAAAACTGGCTACCTTGATTGGAGTGGGTTCTTCTATCTGTGGTGGTTCTGCCATTGCTGCGACAGCACCCGTTATCCATGCCAAGGAAAAAGAAGTCGCCCAAGCCATCTCCGTTATCTTTTTCTTCAATGTCTTAGCAGCACTTATCTTTCCAACGCTAGGAACCTGGCTTCACCTATCCAATGAAGGTTTTGCCCTCTTTGCAGGAACTGCAGTCAACGATACTTCTTCTGTAACGGCTACCGCCAGCTCCTGGGACAGTCTTTACCAAACCAATACCCTTGAGTCTGCAACCATTGTTAAACTCACACGTACTTTGGCCATTATCCCTATCACGCTCTTTCTATCCTACTGGCAAAGTCGCCAACAAAAAAACAGCCAAGATTTCCAACTAAAAAAAGTCTTCCCACTTTTTATACTTTATTTCATCCTAGCCTCTCTCTTAACGACTCTTCTCACCTCTCTCGGTGTGTCTAGTAGCTTCTTCACCCCTCTCAAACAACTCTCCAAATTTCTCATTATCATGGCTATGAGTGCCATCGGTCTCAAAACCAATCTAGTAGCCATGATCAAATCCAGCGGTAAATCCATTCTTCTTGGAGCCCTTTGCTGGATTGCCATCATCCTCACCAGTCTTGGCATGCAAGCATTGATTGGTACTTTATAATATAAAAAGGTAGCCCACTGGCTACCTTTTTATTGCTCAAGAATTAAGCGTGTATGTTCTCTCTTAATACAACGATTCATTACGATGTCGTCGCATCCTCCAGCACGCAAGATTTCTTCTGCTTCTAGGCTTTCAAGTCCCAGTTGTGCCCAGAAAATCTTAGCATCAGCCTTGAGAAAATCACGCGCCACATCTGGCAAAAACTCACTACGACGATAAACATCGACAATATCTACAGGAAAAGGAATCTCAGCTAGACTCGCATAAGCCTTTTCTCCCAAGATTTCCCCACCTGCGGCCTTGGGATTGACTGGAATGATTTTATAGCCTCGAGCCTGCATTTCCTTGGTCACTCGATTGCTGGTGGTTTCCTCACGGTCGGACAAGCCCACTACCGCTAAGGTTTTACTGGTTGCAAGATACTGACGGACTACGCCATCACTTGGATTGATAAATTCTTGACTCATAGAAATCCTCCTTTTTTCTCAGTATAGCACATTTTGAAAAGGCTTGCAGATTTTGACTACAAAAATCTCCTAGCAAGAAAAGAAACCTGCTAGGAGTTCTGTCTACTTCAAGTGAAAGTTTAGATTTTTTTCTCGATACTAAATAATGGAGAAAGAGGACGTTTTTCATGGATACGAACGATGGCATCTCCTAAGAGGTGGGCAATAGAGATCTGTTCAATCTTATCAATCAAACGCTCTTCTGGTAGGTAGATAGTATCCAAAACAACCAATTTCTTAATAGCTGATTTTTGGATATTGTCCATAGCTGGCCCTGAAAGAACTGGGTGCGTACAGCTTGCATATACTTCAACAGCACCTGCTTCAGCAAGAGCGTCCGCCGCATGGCAAATAGTTCCAGCTGTATCGATCATATCGTCAATCAAGATACAAGTCTTACCTTCTACCTTACCGATAATGTTCATCACTTCGCTGGTATTCATCTTGTCTACACTGCGACGTTTGTCAATAATCGCAATCGGAGTTTTCAAAAACTCTGCCAATTTACGAGCACGAGTCACCCCACCATGGTCTGGACTGACAACGACATAGTCAGAGCCAACCATACCACGACGTTCAAAATAGTCCGCAATCAATGGAGCACCCATCAAGTGATCTACTGGAATATCAAAGAATCCCTGAATCTGTGCAGCATGCAAATCAATCGTCAACAAACGATCCACTCCAGCCACTTCTAGCATATTGGCAACGAGTTTTGAAGTGATTGGCTCACGCGCTCTCGCTTTTCTATCCTGACGTGCATAACCATAGTAAGGCATGACAACGTTGACAGATTCTGCACTAGCCCGCTTCAAGGCATCTACCATGATCAAAATTTCGAGCAGATTGTCATTTACAGGTGAGCTCGTTGATTGTAGGATAAAGACGTGTTTTCCACGGATTGATTCTTCGATGTTGACCTGAATTTCCCCATCTGAAAATTGGCGAACAGTCGATTTCCCCAACTCTATCCCAATCTCTTGCGCCACACGCTCTGCCAATTCTCTATTAGAAGAAAGGGCAAACAGCTTTAAATCAGAAAAAGACATGATTTCCTCCGGTATTTATGTATCACTTGTTTTTTACACAACATTTTCCATCTACCATTGTAGCGCTTTTTCCTTTATTTTTCAATCAAAAATAAAACAAGAGCAAACATTTATACCCTTGTTTTTTACTTTTTTATATTAGCTATATTAAAATTAAAAATCCTACATTTTAACAATCGATTTTATGCTAGGATGAATTTTTTTCGAGACAAAGTTAGTATACTTCTCTCATACTTCCTGTATCCACATCATAGACAGCACCTGAAATAACCACATCATCAGGAATCAGTGGAGATTCTCGAAGCAACTGCATGTCCTCTCTCACACTCTCTTCAACATCCTGGAATGGTAAAAAATCTTGATAAGACACATCAACCCCGAGCTCGTGCTTCAAATGCTCTTGAAAAGACTCATTTTGAAAGGTTTGAGCTCCACAGTCTGTATGATGAAGCACCACAATTTCTCTAGTTCCCATTTGTTGCTGGGAAATCACAAGTGAACGAATCATGTCCTCAGTTACTCGACCACCCGCATTCCGCAAGATATGGGCATCCCCAAGTGCCAGACCCAGAGCTTGCGCGACGTGTAGCCGTGAGTCCATACAGGTCACAATTGCTACTCTTGTTTTCGGCTTAAGTGGCAGATTTAATTTCCCATGAAGGGCAACATAAGCCTGATTGGCTTGCATAAACTGTTCAAAATACGACACGATTTCCCCCTTAAAAATTTGATCATCAAACATTTCTCCTATCTTATCATTTTTAAGAGGATTTGTCACGGATTATGCAAAGACCTTTTTCAAAACTTCCTGAATCGTTGTCACACCAATGGCCTCAATTTCTTTGGGTGGAGTGATTCCTGTCAAGGAATTCTTGGGTACATAAATCTTGGTAAAGCCCAGTTTTGCCGCTTCATTGATGCGTTGTTCGATACGATTCACGCGCCGAATCTCTCCGGTCAAGCCAAGTTCTCCCACAAAACATTCCTGAGGATTGGTAGGCTTGTCTTTGTAGCTCGAAGCAATGGCAACCGCAACAGCCAAGTCAATGGCGGGCTCATCCAATTTGACGCCACCAGCAGATTTGAGATAGGCATCCTGATTTTGCAGGAGCAATCCTGCACGTTTTTCCAAAACAGCCATAATCAAACTTGCACGATTGAAGTCAAGCCCTGTCGTCGTACGCTTGGCATTTCCAAACATGGTTGGTGTTACCAAAGCCTGAACCTCCGCCAAAATCGGACGCGTTCCTTCCATAGTCACCACGATTGATGAGCCAGTCGCTCCATCCAAACGCTCTTCTAGGAAAACTTGACTCGGATTGAGCACCTCAACCAATCCACCCGACTGCATCTCAAAGATGCCAATCTCATTAGTGGAGCCAAAACGATTTTTAACTGCCCTCAAGATACGGAAGGTATGGTGGCGTTCCCCTTCAAAGTAAAGCACCGTATCTACCATATGCTCCAACATACGCGGACCAGCCAAGGTTCCTTCCTTGGTCACATGCCCTACGATAAAAATCGCAATATTGTTAGTCTTCGCCAGCTGCATAAGCTCAGCGGTCACCTCACGCACCTGAGACACAGAACCTTGCACCCCTGAAATCTCAGGAGACATAATGGTCTGAATAGAGTCAATAATGAGAAAGTCTGGTTGGATGCGCTCCACCTCAGCACGAACACTCTGCATATTGGTCTCTGCGTAGAGATAAAACTCACTATCAATATCACCCAAGCGTTCTGCTCGTAGCTTGATTTGCTGGGCAGACTCCTCCCCGCTGACGTAGAGAACAGTCCCTACTTGGGACAGCTGAGTCGATACTTGTAAGAGAAGGGTTGATTTCCCAATCCCTGGATCCCCACCGATAAGGACGAGACTCCCTGGTACCACTCCGCCTCCAAGCACTCGGTTAAATTCCTCCATCTCCGTCTTGGTTCGATTGACATTGATTGAAGTCACCTCAGCCAGTTTCATGGGCTTGGTTTTCTCCCCTGTCAAGGATACACGCGCATTCTTGACCTCGGCAACCTCAACCTCTTCTACAAAAGAAGACCAAGACCCACAGTTGGGACAACGTCCCAGATATTTAGGGGAATTATACCCACAATTTTGACATACAAATGTCGCTTTTTTCTTTGCGATAATAAACCTCTTTCTAAATCTCTATCTCACACTCAATCACTTGGCAAAAATCAATCTTCTCATTTGGCACAAATTGACGTATGAGCATTCGATGAGCGACAACTACCACAGTCTGATGTTCTCGATACTTAACCATGCATTCTAGAAAACGAGACTTCATCTCCGCAGCTGTCTCATATTGAATAGAACTATTAGGAAGCAACTCCCCCTTGTTTTCTAAAAACAGACATCTAGCTTTTTCGAAGTTTTCTATGCCTGCTTCATAGACCTGCCATTCGTGTAACATAGGCTCCACTCTCAAAGGAAGTCCAGTAGCACAAGAAACATAAGAAGCCGTTTCTAAAGCTCGCGTTACTGCTGAAGTCACTAGTAGGTTAGCTGATTGTAGCAAGGGATTTTGGCAAAGTTCCTGAGCTTGTTGTCGTCCCTTCTCAGATAAGGGGGCCAAATCCATCCCAAAACCTGTATAAGAACGTTCCTCTAACTCACGGTAATCTGGCTCCCCATGACGTACAAAGATAATCTTCATCTTAGTGCCCTGTTGATCCAAATCCACCAGTTCGCACGCCGTCTGCCTCATCTCCATCTGCGATTAAAAATGGTGCAAAGACAGCCTGAACCACACGTTCCCCAACTTCAAGAACCACTTCCTGATCAGTAATGTTTTTCATCTGCGCAAAGATATGTCCCTCATTTCCAGAATTTCCATAATAATCCCCATCAATGACCCCAACTGAGTTGATCAAGACCAGACCCTTCTTACGAGGATTTGAAGAACGATCATAAAGATAGAGAACTTCTGTTGGCTGCATATAAGCCTTGACACCTGTCGGAACGAGAACAATCTCTCCCGGAGCAATCACAGTGCGTTCCGCAACCTTTAAATCATAACCAGCTGCATGCGCTGTCTCACGCTTCGGTAGCAAATTTTTATCTGTAAAACTCGAAACCAATTCAAAACCACGAATTTTCATCTTTTTCTCTTTTCTATAATCATTTATTCTAGGCTATTTTATCTTATTTATTCGAAAAAAGCACGAAAAAAGAGCACACAATTCACACTCGCTTAGGGCTGCTGGATTCCTCCCCTGACCCGCTTCACGCAGAACTGTTGCTCCACTATTTATTATACCACATTCCCCTCTATTTTTAAAGAGAAATTATTTTTTCCGTCGATTTCGGAAAAAGTCCTGCATAATCGCTGCACACTCACTCTCCAAAACTCCCGTTTCGACCTCTACACGATGATTGAGACGCTCATCTGTCAAAATATCGTACAAACTTCCAGCTGCACCAAATTTCTGATTATTAGCCCCGTAGACTACATTTGGAATGCGTGCAAGCCCAATCGCCCCACTACACATAACACAAGGCTCAATGGTCACAAACAACGTACAATCAAGCAGACGCCAACTCTCTTCACTTGCATTCGCATTTTCTATGGCCATGATTTCTGCATGCATAACCGCCCGTTGCAACTCCTCGCGCGCATTATGCCCCCTACCAATGATCTCTCCATCCTTGACAATCACACAACCAATTGGAATTTCATCGTGTTCTAGGGCAATCTCAGCCTCTCTCAAAGCCTCTCTCATAAAAGCTTCTTTTTCTTCAACTGTATAATCCATAGTTTCTCTCTTTTCCTGCTTATCAATTCTATCATTATAGCATGTTTTCATAGACAAAAAAAGAGCTCTATAATATTTACACTGACTAACTTTAGATAGTATTAAATCGCTGGATTGTAGAAATAATGTTTTAAAAAGAGTATAATATTAGCAAAATTGATAGAAAATCAGAAATCATGAACTTAAAATAATGAAGATAACTGACATAGAAAGTTCAAGAGATGAATATACTGAAATTTATACAATAAACAATATGAAAGGGTAAATGATGAAATTAGAGTTATTACTGGATAAACCAAAATTTACCTTAATGTTTCCATATAAAAATCAATTTAATAGAGCAGGGGGACCATTCATGATATCTTTATCTGTTATGATTCTCTGGATTCTAAAGCATCTGATAGCTTATAATACCGATTTTACAGACAAGATTATTATAGCAATCGTACTGATTTATGCTCCACTTCTTCTATGGTTTATGGGGTATTATCTCTTCATAAATGGAGTAAAATTAGAAGTTCATAAAAACAATACTGTTCAGTATTATACCTATAGTAGCAGAGGCCTCAGCGTATTACATTATCAATTTAAACTTCAAGATATCGAACAAATAACCATTAAAAAGCGTCCCTTTAATTGTGCAAAGTTAACCATAAAAATTAGAAATCCTATTTTTTTAGAAGGATATGAGAAAAATCTAAATAAGTTAATAAGTGTCAGTATCATAACAGATAAACTGAAAGCAGATGTTTTTATGCACGAAATGAACCAAATTCAAAATGACAAATCAGGAAACCAAGTTATCAAATAAGCTAATTTACAAAAAATTTAATTTTATCTAACTTATAAATTCTAAAGAAAATAGTTCACTGAAGAGGCTGGGATCAAAAATCCCAACCTCATTTTTGCTTAGTTGTAAACCTATAATTTATTAGTAGATTGAACTGTTTGTTGGTATTTTAGAATTCAAAAAGCTACTTTTACCAAAACTTCTTTTCTCCATTCACAACATTAACCAATTTACTCAAATGTTGAAATCTTACAGATATAGGTTTACCAAATCGAGACTTAGTCTAGAGATTTCTATCCCACTGTTTTTTTCTTTATCTTAAAAAGTCAAGTAGAAGCCTATATAAGACTTAGGAACTAAAAAAGCCACCGAATGCGGTGACTTAATAGGGAGATTATTATGAAAAAGAAAAGTTTAGGATATTTGTTACAACAAGTTAGGAGGTCTTCTTGTAACTGTCTATAGTATACCCGACCTGTCTTAAATAAATCTTAAAAATCTCCTATGACCAAACACTTTCTAAAATATTAGTTTGTTCACGACCAGGACCTACTGAGAAAGTAGAAATACGAACCCCAACCAACTCGCTCACACGACGAACATAGTTACGTGCATTCTCAGGAAGATCTTCCAAATTACGAACTCCAGTAATGTCTTCTGACCAACCAGGCAATTCCTCGTAGATAGGTTTGCAACGTTTTAATTGCTCAAGACTAGCTGGGTAGTGGTCGATACGTTGACCATCGAGATCATAAGCCACACAAATTTTCACAGTATCCAAACCGCTCAAAACATCAATAGAATTCAATGAAAGATTGGTAATACCAGATACACGGCGACTATGCCGCATCACAACGGAATCAAACCAACCCACACGACGTGGACGCCCAGTTGTTGTACCATACTCATGACCTACTTCACGAATGCGATCTCCCACTTCATCAAACAATTCAGTTGGGAAAGGTCCATCACCTACACGACTTGTATAGGCTTTACAAACACCTACAACCTTGTCAATCTTACTTGGACCAACACCAGACCCAATTGTCACACCACCAGCGACAGGGTTTGAAGAAGTAACAAATGGATAAGTACCTTGGTCAATGTCCAACATGACACCTTGTGCACCTTCAAAAAGTACACGTTTACCGTTATCAAGTGCATCGTTCAAGATAACGGATGTATCTGTCACATACTGCTTGATTTGTTGGCCATACTCATAGTACTCTTCAAAAATATCATCAATTGAAATAGGGGTACTGTCATACAATTTTTCAAACAAACGATTCTTTTCCGAAAGATTGCGTTCCAAGCGTTCACGGAAAATATCCTTATCCAAAAGATCTGCAATTCGAATCCCTACACGAGCAGCTTTATCCATGTAGGCTGGGCCAATACCCTTGATAGTAGTCCCGATTTTATTGTCGCCCTTAGCTTCTTCTTGCAAACGGTCTAATTCAATATGATATGGCAAAATGACATGTGCACGATCAGAAATACGCAAGTTATCAGTTGTCACACCTTCCTCATGAAGATAGCTCAACTCTTTCACAAGAGATTTCGGGTTCACAACCATCCCATTCCCAATAACTGAAATTTTTTCAGGGAAGAAAATACCTGATGGAATCAAGTGCAACTTAAATTTCTTGCCATCAATCACAATTGTGTGACCAGCATTATCACCACCTTGATAACGAGCAATCACCTCTGCATTAGCTGAAAGAAAATCTGTAATTTTCCCTTTACCTTCATCACCCCATTGGGTACCTACAACAACAACTGAAGTCATAATAAAATTCGTCTGAGCTACTAGGAGCTCGTCCTTTCTCATATACATGGCAGGAGTCTCACCCGCAATCATATCTTACAATTTATTATAATAAAACTTCATCATTTTTTCAAGAGTCAGCGTAGAAACATCTGGAAATTCTCTCCATTTAAAAATATCTAAAGAAAAATAATTGTTAATTACTATTAATATAATCTAATTAGTTGTTTATTGTTCGTTTTTTAATAACCTTGACTCAATTAGAAATAAAATTCCTTTTCATCACAAATTTTTCTAAAAATAAACGATAAGATGTTCTAAAATGATAGATAATAAAATCTCTTTCATCAGTAATCTTATAGCGAATTAAATAATAATGCAAATAACCAAGATGTGTGGTTTCCCATTTCGTTTTATCAGCAAATAACCCTTTGTACTCCTGCTCAACAGCATCACAAAATTCAATAATTTGTTCATAGATATCTTGAAACATCCTCAATAATCTCCATTTCATTTTTTTATAGTATTAGGATATCAAAAATTTAAAAACTTTAGTCCAAAATTCCTGTAAAGTGAAAATAGCAATCTAAACGAACAAAAAAATAAAAAATACTGAAAGAAAAGAGAAAAAATCATCTATTTCAAAATTGATTATAGATGACCTTTCCTCTATATTCACAGCGTGTGAGATAAGCTATGAGCTTTTGGTACCATATTTCTCTCCTTACAGAGCGAAATAGATTGAAAAACATCGAATAAAAAAATAAAGGCTCTGTAATTTCTGTGCTAAGGAGGGGAGCAAATTGGTTCCCTTCAAATATTAGCTGACTTCAAGCTGCTACAGTTGACAAAGAGCAAAAAAAACGTTCATCAGAACGTCCCTTACTATACTCCGCCAGTAGGACTCGAACCTACGACATCATGATTAACAGTCATGCGC